>JAXHTF010000047.1 GCA_034211275.1 Acidobacteriota bacterium | reverse complement strand
CGCCGGTCGCTGCCGGCGCCGCGAAGGGTGCCGTGGATCACCAGCGCCATCAGGGCGAGGAAGACCACCGACCAGAGCGGCATCGTCCGGTCGGTGAACTCCCCTGCGAGGAGGGCGGTGGCGGCGAAGAGCTCGGGCACCAGATTGGGGTATTCGGGATGGACGGGCCAGTTGCCGGCGAGATCGAGAAACGGCAGATCCAGCCCGCTGGCGAGGAAGAAGCGATGGCCTTTGATGCCCCAGTGGTAGACGAAGTCCGGGTTGGTCAGGCCGTAGGCGAGAATGCCGCCGGTCAGAGCTGCGAGGGGGAGGAGCGCGGCCAGCACTCGGGGATCTCGGCTCCGCCGTCTCCAGGCGCTCCAGTCCACCGGCTTCGGCCAGCCCAGGGTCGAAAAGAGCTCGTCCAAGGGATGAAGCAGGGCGAAGAGCCCCAACGGTGGGAGTAGCGTCGCCAGCCGCCACGGCACTCCCAGCAGCCAGTAGGCGGTGAGCAGGCCGTGGAGCAGCACCAGCCCGGCGACGGCGCAAAGGGCCAGGCGGAGGGGGTTCTCGAGGTAGTCGGGGAGCTCCCAGCGGTGCTGCCACGACCCAACGGAGAGCAGCCCTCGCCCGGCCAGGGTGAGCAGAATTGCCAGGACCAGGATTGCCCCCAGTCCCATGACCAACTCTAAGCTCAGGGCTGCCATCAGTCTTTCCGCACCCGATAGAGCGAGCCCTGGGGGAGCTCCCGCACGGGCTCCAGATCCGGGCGCTGGAGCCGGCGGCGGTAGGTGATCCAGAAGTCCAGGTCGTCGCTGGGCCGTCGGGCTCCGGCGGGGACGATCAGAGAGTGGGGTAGGTGGTATGTGGCCCAGCGGGTGAGGAAGAAGACCGAGCTGTTGGGCTCCGGCGGCACGGTCCAGCCGATGCGGCTACCTTCCGGCAGGTCGCGGGTCATCTGGCGCAGGAAGTGCTCCAGCCGCTTCTCCTGACCGGAGCCCAGCTGCCAGCGGGCGGGAGCGACGGCCTGGGTCTCGGCGAGGCGGATCTGGCTTCGTTGTTCGATCAGGGCGTGGGCCAGCCCCAGGGCTCCCCAGGCCCAGAGCAGCCCGAAAAATACCAGTACGAGCCGCCGACGGCCTGCGGCACCGGGGCTCGGGGAGGGGTTGGATTTCACGGTGCGGCCGCCGCCATGGTGAGACGTCTGGGAGAGCGTGGTTTTCGGCGCCGTGGGGACGGCTCAGTCGTCCTTGTCGCTGCTGGTGAGGCCAGCCTTCTTGGCGTAATAGCGGAAGGAGCGGAAGGTCATGCCCAAAAGCTCCGCGGCCTGGGTTTGGACTCCGTCGGCGCGCTCCAGGGCCTGGCGCATGAGCTGGGAGCGGATCTCCTCCAGGTAGGCCTCCAGATCGAGGCCGTCCTCCGGCAGGTCGATGAGCTCGGGGCCGGTGCCGCCGCGGTTGGTGACCAGATGCACCGGCAGATCTTTGGAGGTGATCATGCCGCTGGTGGACAGGGCCATGGTGCGCTCGATCATATTCTCCAGCTCGCGCACGTTGCCGGGCCAGTTGTAGGCCTCCAACACCCGCATGGCCTCCACCGAGATCTGCGGCACTTCCACCCCCATCTCCTCGGCGTATTGCTTGAGAAAATGGTCCACCAGCAAGGGGATGTCCTCGCGCCGCTGGCGCAGCGGAGGCAGCTCGATGGGGATGACGTTGATGCGGTAGAAGAGATCTTCCCGGAACTCGCCCTCCGCCACCATCTCCTGCAGGTTGCGGTTGGTGGCGGTGATGATGCGCACATCCACCGATTCCTCGCGGCTACCGCCCACCCGCCGCAGGGTCTTCTCCTGCAGCACCCGCAGCAGCTTGACCTGCATCACCTGGGACATCTCGCCGATCTCGTCGAGGAAGAGGGTGCCGCCGTCGGCTTCCTGAAACAGGCCCTTCTTGTCCTTCACCGCGCCGGTGAAAGCGCCCCGTTCATGGCCGAAGAGCTCGCTCTCGAGGAGATTCTCCGGCAGTGCGCCGCAGTTGAGGGAGAGGAAGCGCTTGCCCGAGCGCGGGCTGGAGAAGTGGATGGCGCGGGCGATGAGCTCCTTGCCGGTACCGCTCTCGCCGTGCACCATTACCGTCGACGGCGTCCGCGCCACTCGCTCGATGATCTTGAAGATGGCCTGCATACGCTGGCTCTTGCCGATGATGCTGGCGAAGGTGTAGCGCTGCTCCAGCTCCCGGCGCAGGTAGACGTTCTCCTCCACCAGATCGGCGCGCTCCAGGGCCTTTTCCACCAGTACCTTGAGCTCTTCGACGTCAAAGGGCTTGGAGAGATAATCGTAGGCGCCGTTGCGCATGGCCTCGATGGCGCTCTTGTCGGAGCTGTAGGCGGTCATCATGATCACCGCGGTGTTGGGGCTCTGCTGCTTGATCTCCTTGAGCAGGTCGAGGCCGTTGCCGTCGGGCATCATGATGTCGCAGAGCACCAGGTCGTAGGAGTCCTGGAGCCGCTCTCGCGCCTCGGCGGCGGAGCCGGCGGAGGCGACGGTGAATTCGGAATCTTGAAACAGCAGGGTCAGGAATTCGACCATGCTCTCTTCGTCGTCGACGATCAGCAGTCTGCGGCTCATGGGACGGTCTTCAACTCCACGGTGTCCTGTTCCGGCTCCGGAATCGGCAGCTCTACGGTGATCCGGCTTCCGCGGCCGGGTTCGCTGGAGACCCGCAGGCGGCCGCCGTAGCCTTCCACGATGCGATAGACGATGGCCATGCCGAGGCCCGTGCCGCGGTCGAAGGAACTGTGAAAGGGCTGGAAGATCTTGGCCCTCTGCTCCTCCGTCATTCCGCGGCCGTCGTCCTGAAAACAGAGGCGGTAATTCGTTCCCTTTCGGGATCCGGAGACCTTCAGGGTACCACCCTCGGGCATGGCGCGGAGGGCGTTGCGGGCCAGGTTCCAGAAGATCTGGCTGACGTGATCCGGATCCGCCACCAGCAGCGCCGCCCGCGGGTCCAGCTCCAGCTCCAGGTGATGGTCCGGCTGCACCTCGTCGCTGTTGCGCAGCAGGGTGAAGTGGTCGGAGAGGAGCTGCGAGACGTCGAAGAGCACCGTCTGGCGCTCCTTGGGACCGGCAAAGCGCAGAAAGCTCTTGATGGTGCGGTCCAGCCGCTGGCTTTCCTTGAGGATGATGGACAGCAGTTTGGCGGCGCCGTCGTGGTCGGCGAGGGTGGCCTCGAGCATCTGAGCGGAGCCGGAGATGGCGGCCAGCGGGTTGCCGATCTCGTGGGCGATGCCGGCGGCCAGCTCACCGACGGCGGCCATGCGGTCCCGCACCCGCAGCTCCTCTTGCAGCTTGCGGGTTTCGGTGAGGTCCTGGAATACGATGATGAACCCCCGGGCGACGCCCTCGGCATCCTTCAGGCGGGAGATGGAAAAGCCCAGGTAGTTGGTGCGGTCGTCGCGGTTGATCTCCGCTTCGTGCCGGCCCGTCCCCTGGTCGCCGCAGCGCTCCCGCAGCTGGTCCCAGGTCTTGCGGTCCACCAGGCCGGTGCTGAGGATCGACTGACCGCTCAGGTCGTCGGAGGTCTTCCCCAGGATGCGCTGCCCGGAGAGGTTGACGCTGGCGATGATCCCCTCCAGATCGGTGGTGATGAGGCCGCTGAGGATCGACTGGAACATGTCCTGGTAGACCACCCGCAGGTTGGCGATGCGCTCCCGCTGCTCCTCCAGCTCCTCTTCCGCCAACAGCGTGCGCCGGGCCAACGCCGAGCCCAACACCGCCACGCCGTAGAAGCCCACCAAGGCCACCAGGATGTTGTAGGTGACCCGGATGGTGACCTCCGGAGGCGCCGCTCCCAGCTGCGGCGGCCACTGACCGTCGGCGTAGAGCCAGATCAACAGGACGGTGTAGAGAGCGAGGGCGGCGGTGGCGAACGCGGTGGCGGAGGTGCGGCGCCGCAGGTTGAAGACGGCGAGGATGATCACCACCGGATAGAACATGGAGAACGGGCTCTGGATGCCGCCGAAGGTGAAGACCAGGGCCGAGACCAACAGCAGATCCACCGCCAGCTGGATCTGCATCAGGCGGGCCAGGGAAGGCCAGCGGAACCGCAGCATCAGCGCATAGGCCCCGGTGGCGAGGAAGGTGAAGAGAAGAATCCCCTGGACGCCGGTGGCGTTGGCCTCGCGGTAAACCTGGGCGGTGAGGCTGGAGAGCAGGTTGGTGTTCTTGGGCGGCCCCAGGAAGAGGACCACGAACCACGGCGCCACGATGGCGGTGACCACCACCAGGCGGGCCAGGATCAGCCCGCGGATCTGCCGATCGGAGGAGGACGGTGCGATTAGCTGCTGCACGGGCTAGGAACGCCAGCGACCCCGGCCGCAACAGCGTACCGGGGTCGATAGGCGGGATTAACCCTCATGACCTGATCCCTCACGATGGGGGACCGGCGATCAGCCGATCTGGGTCAGGATGGAGTAGAGGGGCAGGTACATGGCGGTGACGATGACGCCGATGATGGCGCCCAGCACCACGATGAGGATGGGCTCGATGAGCTTCATCAAGCCGGCCACGGCGGTGTCCACCTCTTCTTCGTAGAAGTCGGCGATCTTCGACAGCATCTGGTCCAGCGCGCCGGTCTGCTCACCGACGTTGATCATCTGCACCACCATCGCCGGGAAGACCTTGGTTTGCGCCAGCGGCTCGCTGACCGTCTTACCTTCCTCCACTGCCTTGCGCACCGCCATGATGGCGTCCTCGATGATGGCGTTGCCGGAGGTGCGGGCGGTGATCTCCAGGCCGTCGAGGATCGGTACGCCGGAGGAGGTGAGGGTCGCCAGGGTCCGGCAGAAGCGGGCGATGGCGATCTTGCGCAGCAGCATGCCGATGATCGGCGCCCGGAGCATCGCATTGTCGATGATCCGCCGTCCTCGATAGGTCTTGTGGAAGCGGTTGATGAAGACGCCCAGGGCGATGAGGATGACGAAGATGTAGATCGAGTAGTTGCCTACGAAGTTCGAGGCATCGACCACGATCTTGGTCAAGAACGGTAGCTCCGAACCGACGCCGGCGAAGAGCTGGGCAAACACCGGGATCACGAAGCGCAGGATGATCCACACCACGCCGATGGCGATGGTGATCACCGCCACCGGGTAGATCATGGCGGACTTGACCTGGCTCTTCAGCTTCACCGCCTTCTCGATGTAGCTCGACAGGCGCTGGAGGATGATGTCCAAGATACCGCCGGCCTCACCGGCGGCCACCATGTTGACGTAGAGGTCGTTGAACGCCTTCGGATGCTTGCGCATGGCGTCGGCCAGGGAGGAGCCCTGCTCGATATCGCTCTGCACCTTGGCGATCATCTCGGCGAAGGCTTCGTTTTCTTCCTGGGTCGCCAGGATCTCCAAGCATTGGACCAGCGGCAGGCCGGCGTCGAGCATGACGGAGAACTGGCGGGTGAAGATGGCGAGACGCTTCTGGGGAATGCCGAAGGGCGACTTGAAGCGCCGCATGATCGGGATTTCCCGCCCCTTCTCCTTGATGGAGGTGACCTGGATCTGCCGTCGGCGCAACGCTGCGACGGCGGCGTCCTTGGTGTCGGCGAGCTCGACCCCCTCCATCAACTGACCGGTGCGCGAGCGCCCCTTCCACGTAAAGCTAGCCATTTCTTACCTCCTCGCCGTATTCGGCCGCGCGCCTCCCGGATTGAGGGCCGCCGCTCCCCGGGCGATGATCTCCTGAAGCTCGTCGGCGTTGGACGAGCGGTTGAGAGCCGTCTGCAGCGTGATGTGGCGCTTGAAGTACAGCCCGGCCAAGCTCTGGTTGAACGTCTGCATGCCGTGCTTGGCCTGGCCGGTCTGCATCATGCCGTAGATCTGGTGGATCTTGTCCTCTCGAATCAGATTGCGAATGCCGGAGTTGGGGACCATGATCTCCATCGCCAGGGCGCGACCGTTGCCGGTGGCCCGGGGCAGCAGCGACTGACACAGCACCCCTTCGAGCACGAAGGAGAGCTGAACGCGGATCTGGCCCTGTTGGTGAGCGGGGAAGATGTCGATGATGCGGTTGATGGTCTGGGCCGCGGAGTTGGTGTGCAGGGTGGCGAAGGTCAAGTGACCGGTCTCGGCAATGCGCAGCGCCGATTCTACGGTCTCGAAATCGCGCATCTCGCCCACCAGCACCACGTCCGGATCCTGACGCAGCACCGACTTCAAGGCGTTGGTAAAGCTGTGGGTGTCGGCGTTGAGCTCTCGCTGGTTGACGATGCACTTCTTGTGCGAGTGCAGGTACTCCACCGGATCCTCGATGGTGACGATGTGCTCGTGGCGCTCGCGGTTGATCTTGTCGATCATCGAGGCCAGGGTCGTCGACTTGCCCGAGCCCGTGGGCCCGGTGACCAGGATCAGCCCGCGGGGCTTCTCGCACAGCTTCTCCACCATCGGCGGCAGCCCCAGCTCGCGGAAGCTGCGAATCTCGTAAGGGATCTGCCGGAAGGCCGCGGCGATGGCGCCGCGCTGGTGGAAGACGTTGGCGCGGAAGCGGGCCAGGCCCTTGATCCCGAAGGAGAAATCGATCTCCAGGTTCTCTTCCAGCCGCTGTTTCTGGTTGTCGGTGAGGATCGAGTAGGCCAGCTGCTTGGTTTGGGTCGGCGTGAACGGCGGCGCGTTGATAGGCCGCAGCACACCGTCCACGCGAACCTGGGGCGCAGCGTTGGTGGTGATGTGCAGGTCCGAGCCGCCCTGCTCGACCATGGCTTTCAGAAGCTGGTTGAGGGATACCGCCATAAAACGAATTCTCCACAATCGATTCTACTGAGGCCCGTGGATTCTAGCATCAACCCCGGGAGGGGTGAAGGGCGGGTGGGGGTGGGTCGATCTCAGCAGATGTGGTCGAGGTGCGGAAGACAAGAGCGATGGCCCCGAGGCGTGGGGATCCACGCCCCGGTGGCCGCCAAGGGGTCAGTGGGCGCAGCCGTTGTCCAGGGCTTGCCCGACGAATCGGTACTGCTGGCCGATCCCGCTTTCCGCGAGAACCCCGTCGACGAGGTTGGAATAGGTATCGAGGTTCGTCCAGGGCAATGACCGGTCGATCTCGTTCATCATCTGGTAGTGGCTCGGTCGAGTGCCCAATACACCGAGCGGGGGATTGGTGTGATAGTTCCACCACAGTCGCAGCCAGTCCAGCTCGACGCCGAAGCCGGTGTAGGCGGGGGAAGGTGGTGAAGGAGGCGAGCAGACGTTCTCCATGTATCGCTGCTCGCCGCCGATGGGCCCTCGGTTCGCATCCACCGTCAGGCCCGACCCGCTCCAATAGACGAAGGTGGCGTCGGGATTGAATCCCTCTTGATGGTCGTTGAAGGCGTCCGTAGCCACGAAGTGCGCCCATCCTTCCATGGCGCCACAGGAGACGAATTCGATCGAGGTCAGGGCATGTCCCGAGCTGGTTCGGCAGGGCTGGCCGGGTGGGGCCGAGAAGTCGCAGTCGTTCTCGTAGCCTCCGGTCCACTTGCCGAGCAGGCGATGCCCGATCTCGTGAGCGATGATGAACTTGCGTTCCTGGCCGAAGTCGCTCAACCAAATCTCACCGCCGGAGGAGCAATTGCAGCAGCCACCGGTGATCGGACGGCAGCGGTGATTGAGGGTGAAGGTGGTCTGGGAGATTCCGCCGTTGAAGCGCTGCAGCACGAAGGCCGCTACCGACAGGATGGTGGTGCGGGGAGTCGAGGGCGTCACGTAGTAGTAGACGCCGCCGGTTGCGCCGCTGAGGATCGTGGGTTGAGCCCCGAGGATCGGCAGCGCGTCGAGATCGCCGTTGGCGTCGCGGACCTCGATTTTTATCCCGTTGCCGACCTCGGCGGAAGTATTCAAGAAGAAGTCGAAGGTGGTGCCGATAGGCAGCGAGAGGGTCGGCGAGCAGCCGGCTGCGTCCAGGTTGCCCACCCACCGGAGCTGGTCGTTGGCCACAATGGCGGTTCGTCCACCCCGGGCTCTCCAGGGATCGTTGGAGCTGGCCCCATAGTCTTCTCCAAACCCTGAATCCGCGAGGGAGGCCGGCCAGCGGAAGCAGAATCGGTAGTCGTAGGCATGGCTCGGCAAGGCGATGCCGAGGGTGAGGAGGAGGAAGAGTCCCACCACCAGGATGGATCTCTTTGGGACTGCGGTGTGTTCAATAGCCATGATATTCGTCATCTCCTTGGGTCGATCGGTGTTCTGGGTTCCATTGCGTTCTTGGCCGCGAGGTGAGGTGGCGAGGAGGGCGGCTCAATGGGCCGGGGTCTCACGGCCGTCTCCGGCCTCCACCGGCGCAGCGAAGCTCCCCGTCGCGAGCTCCGGCACCAGCGCGATGACCTGTTGCTGGAGCGACTCGGCCCGCATTTCCCCTCGGAAGTCTCCGTTGCCGAAGCTTCTGGCGAGGGCCTCTCGTCTGTAGGTCCAGAGCCCCTGGTTCGAAGAATCGGGGTGGAAGTAGACCGTGGAGGAGGAGGAGTGCTCGACGAGGGAGCCTTCGCCGTCGCGGCTGTGCGAATAGAGGTGGAGCTGTCCCGAGAATCGGAGGGTTGAGAGGTCGATTTCGGGTAGCGACAAATCGACGGCCATCGTCGACTCCTCCCGTGGTGCTAGCTCCAGAGTGCCCACGGACCGTTGCACCTGTCGGCCTCCGGCTCGGACCTTGAGAAACAGCTCGGTAGAGAGAGGGATGTCGCTCTCGTTGCGGATGCGGAGAGAAAGAGTCCGGTTCTCGAGGTAGGCGATGTCCGCCGCCGTGGGGAACTCGTCCCAATGGAGCTGCAACGGAGGAGGAGAGACCTCGAGAATGCACTCGGCGGTGGGTTCTTCGGTGGCCGACGTTTCCTCGGCAGTCGCCATGGGCGTAGCGGCCGCCGGCTGGAGGAGGACTAAGAGGACCAGGCCGACGAGCAAGTCGAGCTGGGGGCGAGGGAGAGCGCTGGCGAAACGTTCGAGCATGATGGATCTCCTTGAGAGTTCAAAGGGTGTTGGCATGGGCGCGCCTCACCCCTAAACGCGCAGGGAGCGGAAAAAGTGGCTGGTGGGAGGTAGTGGAGAGGCGCCTAGGAGCTTGCTGAAAAACCCGCGTCGCGCTCCGAACGGCTCTTTTCGGCCGAATCTTCGTTGTCGAACCCCGACGATTCCCGAATCGCCTGCGGTTCTCCGCCTTGATTCTGCTCGAAAATTTCTCGTTCTCGCTTGCGACTGACTTTTTCAGCAAGCTCCTAGTGTTCGCCTTCGGCGGCCGGCTGGGCAGGCCCCAGGAAGGCTTCAGCGACCCGGGCTCGGCTCTGGGCCTCGTGGGTGGGTTTGGCGGCGAGGATCTTTACGCTCTGGGTGAGGAGGGGCTCGGCGGCCTCTCGCTCTCCCCGGGCGGCTCGGCAAACCCCGACCAGGCTCTGCGCTTCGGCCAGACGCCAGTGGTCTGCGGGGAGTTTCTGCTCCAGGATGCTCAGCGCCTCTTGGGCCAGCGGCTCCGCAGAAGCAAAGTCCTGCTCGGCGATGAGGACTCCGGCGAGCTGACAGAGGCACCAGGCGAGATCCGGGTGGGCCGGCGGCAGCGTTTGCCGGAAGGTGGAGATGGCGCCCCGATAGAGCCTCTCGGCTTGCGGAAAGTCCCGAGCCTGCTCCCGCACGCGGCCCAGGTTGCACAGCACTCGGGCCGTTCGGGGGTGGGTTTCGCCGAAGCTTGCTCGATAGACCTCGAGGGCCTGCCGGTAGTGTTGATCTGCTACTTCGATATCCCCCCGCGCCAGCAGAACCCCACCCAGGTTGTTCTGCGTATTGCCCACCCTCGGATGGGAGGGGCCGAGGATCTGTCGTCTCAGGCTCAGCGCCTGCTCGTAGTGGGTCTGGGCCTCCTCGTAGCGCCCCAGGCCGGCCAGCAGAGCTGCCAGGTTGTTCAGGCTCTCGCTGACCTCGATGTGCTCGGCACCGAGCAGACGCCGCCGCATGTCCAGCGCTCTGCGGTGCAGCGGTTCCGCCTGCGCCGACTTCCCCTGCTGCCAGAGGGCGATGGCCAGATTGTTCAGCGTCTCGGCGATCTCCGGGTGACTCCCGGAGAGGGCCGTCTCCCGAATCTCCAGGGCTTCCCGATAGCGGCGCTCCGCCGCCTCCAGATCGCCGCCGTAGTGCATCGCCTTGGCGAGATCGTTGAGCGTCTCACCGACCTGCAGGCTGGTCGGTCCGAGCTCCCGCCGACGAATGGCCAGCGCTTTCTCGAGATGCGGGATGGCCTGCTCGAACTTGCCTTCCTCGAGGCGGGCCTCTGCCAGGAAATTGAGGGTGCGCGCGGTTTCGAGAGACCGTTCGCCGGATTGCGCGATGCGGATCCTCAACGAGGAGCTCAAGATCTCGTTGGCGCGCTCGAGCTCACCCAGGCGCAGATAGATGACTCCGAGAGTGTCGAGGAGCTCTGCGCGGGTCTCCGGCTCCAGAGTCTGGCGGGATCTCAGGCGGCGCTCCCCCTCGTCGAGGATGTCTCGGGCGCTGAGTTGGTCAGCACTGGTCAGAAGCGGATCGGAGACCTGGAAGAGATCCATCAGGAGGGTCTTGACCTGCTCGGCCCGGTCCCGTTCCCGGATCAACTCCGACCGCTGCAGGGCCATGAGCAGGCTGAACCCCAGGATCGCCACCACAAAGCCCGTCGCCAAGGTTGTTGCCAACCGGTTGCGCCGCAGGAACCGGGCGCAGCGGTACAAGGGGTTGGCCGGCCGGGCCTGCACCGGATAGTGGTCGGCGGCCCTGCCAAGATCGTCGGATAGAGCCTCTACGGAGGCATACCGGTGGCGGGGCTCCTTGGCCAGGGCCTTGAGGGCGATGGCGTCCAGGTCGCCGCGCAGCTTGCGGCTGATTCTTCGTCTTCGCGCCGTGACCGGGCGGCGCTGGATCGAGCGGGTGTCGGTGGAGGGAAGCGCTTCGCTGGCTTCCCTGCTGTCTTGGAGGACTCGCTCGCTGGGTTTGAGCACCTTCACGGAGGTGATCCAGCGGGCCAGCTTGGTGGGGGATTCAGCGGTGGAAGTGTAGGGCGATCTGCCGGTGAGCAGAAGATAGAGCACCACTCCCAGAGAGTAGACGTCGGCGGCGGTGGACACCGGATGCCCCAGGATCTGCTCGGGGCTGGCGTAGGTGGGTGTCAGCAGCCGCACCTTGGAAGTCGCGTCCGGGGACGCGGCGAAGAGCTCAGGGTTGAGGAGCTTGGCAATTCCGAAGTCCAGCAGCTTGGGCGTGCCGTCGGCCGTGATCAAGATGTTGGCGGGCTTGAGGTCTCGGTGGATCACCAGGTTCTGGTGGGCGAACTGCACCGCGGAGCAGACCTTCCGGAAGAGGTCGATCCGCTGCCCGAGGGAAAGCTGGCGCCGGGCGCAGTATTCGTCGATGGGCTCTCCCTCGATGTACTCCATGACCAGGTAGGGAAGGCCCTCGCGGGTGGTCCCGCCGTCCAGCAGTTTGGCCACGAGAGGGTGGTCGAGAGCTGCCAGGATCTGCCGCTCGTTGCGGAAGCGGGCGATGAGCTCGTCGGAGATGCGACCCTCCCGAAGGATCTTGACGGCCACCCGCTGTTGGTACTCGTCGTCCGCCCGGACCGCCAGGTACACCGACCCCATGCCGCCGCTCTCCAGACGGTAGACCAGCCGGTAGGTACCGAGGACCCGGCCTTCGAGGGGGTCGGTGCCTCGATGAGGTGGATGCCCCCTGGCGGCTCCTGCGGTGGAATCCTGCCGCGGTCCGGGGAAAGGCGAGCTTGCGGCTTCGGCGGTGGGCTCGAGGAAACCGTCGGATCGCCGATGGGCCTCCAGCAAGGAGCGAAGCTCTGCCCGCAGGCCGTCGGTCTTCGGGACGCTGTCCAGGAAGGTCGGCCACTCGTCCTCGGGGAGTTCCAAGGCCTGTCGAAAGAGCTCTCGTAGCTCTTCCCAGGGTGGTGCCGGAGGTGCCACTCGTGCTCCTAGAGACTGCCGATGGCGGGAGAGGCGCTGAGCTCGCGGAAGAGCCAGGACCGCGCCATCCTCCAATCCACCTTGACGGTCGCGACGGAAAGCTCCAGCACCTCCGCCGTTTCCTTCAGCGTCAGCCCGCCGAAGAAGCGCAGCTCGACGACCTGCCCCTGGCGGGGATCGAGCTCGGTGAGAGCTTTCAGAGCCTGATCGAGGTCCAGGACGTCGACCTCCCGAGGCTTCTCACCGGGGACTCCCATCGCTTCTTCGAGGGCGAGGGTGACGGCCTGGCCTCCTCGCTTGTCCGCTTGGCGGCGGCGGGCCTGGTCGATGAGGATGCGTCGCATCATGCGGGCGGCGATGGCAAAGAAGTGCGCCCGATTCTTCCAGCTCGTACGCTTTTGATCGATCAGCTTGAGATAGGTCTCGTGCACCAGCGCCGTGGGCTGCAAGACATGCCCGGGCCGCTCCCGGGCCAGGGAGCGGCCGGCGACTCCCTTGAGCTGTTCGTAGACCAGCGGCATCAGCCGTTCCAGCGCTTCCCGAGAGCCTCCCCGCCATTCGATGAGGAGCTCGGTAATTTCGCCTGGAGGGCCGTCGGGCACGGGGTTGCCTTTGGGTATTTAGGAACGTTTTTATTGCATGTTTGATGCTGAGTCTTTCAGTGTGGCTGGCAGGGTGTCAAGAAGACTTGAAGATCAAGATCAGCCAGTTTCGGCGCTGGTTGCGCGTTGATGACTGAACGGGGCGTGATCAGAGGTCGAGGCGAATCTCGGCCCCGAGCGTCCAGAAAGGAGTCAGTCATGCAGTACTTCCCGTCCGCGATGATGGCCAGGATCTGCCGAACCTTCTTGTTCGGTTTCGCCGGAGGAGCCCTCTTCCTCGTGAGTGCTCTGACGGTGGCACCGCCGGTGGCGGCGCAGATCGTGTTGCCTCCGCCGCCCATCAGCATCATCGGTGCCGAGCCCGTCGACGAGGGGTCTCTCGTCTTCGAGACCGTGGCCCGCAAGAGCCAGCAGAACCAGCCCAGATTCTTGGTCAGTCTCGATCTCTTTCTGAAGAACCTGGGGACGGTTTCCTATCGGCTCGAGCGGGTGCGGTACCAATTCCTTTATCGAGACCTGCTTTCTCTTCCCCAGGAAAAGTGCGTGAGCTTCGAGCTGGAAGCGGGGGAGTCCCGTAAGTACATCTTTCCCTTCGAGGGCTCGTTGACGGCAGCGCCCTATTTCCTGAAGGTCGAGCTCTACTTCGAAGGCGAGCCCACGCCGTTGATGCGGTCCTTTCCTCTCGAGCCGTACGAAAGCCCCTTGGCCGGCAACGTGATCGGCTTACCCGGAGGGGAACCGCCTTCGAGGGCTCACCACTATCCGTTCCCGGCCCGGCCGGAGGATCTTCTCGAGGGCGAGTATTGGGCGACCGGGCAGAATCATCAGCTGGGCTCGAACCATCGAGGCAGCTC
The DNA here is from genome assembly GCA_034211275.1 of Acidobacteriota bacterium. Taxonomy (NCBI): domain Bacteria; kingdom Pseudomonadati; phylum Acidobacteriota; species Acidobacteriota bacterium. Next base: position 24,580 of record JAXHTF010000047.1, on the reverse strand, counting down.
GTCCCAACGATTCGCCTACGACCTCAAGGTGGTCGGATGGGATCCGGGGCTGGGCGAGTGGAGCTCGATCCACCCTGGCGTCTTCGGGGACCAGAACTACCACTATCGAGTTTGGGGCAAGCCGGTCTACGCCCTGTCCACTGGCGTGGTCCTGTGGTGTGACCGGACGGAACCGGACAATCCTTCCCCTCCGCAAATGTTGCCTGGAGGCCTCGGCGGTGGAAATCAGATCGCAATCCTTCAGGAGAATGACGAGTTGATCTACTACGCTCATTTCATGGAGGAGCAGATTCCGGTGGACATCTGTCAGCCCGGAATCAAGATCGAGGAGGGCACCTTCTTGGGGCTCGTCGGCAACTCCGGCGACTCCACAGGTCCTCACCTTCATCTGCACCTCGGGTCGTGGAGCGGCGGCGGGGGCAGGCCCTTGCTGTTCAGCGGAGCGTACGGGATCCACCGCAGTTTGCTCGACCCCGATGATCCGATGGCGCCCTGGGCCTCGGTCGACAATCAGGCGTTCGGTCCGGGGATGGCGATCTACCCGGACGACTCGCCGCCCCATTGACCGCCAAGGGTGGCTTTCGACTCCCATCGATTTGGCACGTCTGAGCCCGGCTGAGCTTGCGTCTTGGCCGGGCTCACCTTGTGTTCCCCGTTGCTCCCTCGAGCTTGGCTCCCCCCGCTCCCCCATGACACCATCGGCGAATCCCATCAACCCCTCGCCGGCCGTCTCGTCGGAGCTGTACGGACGGAGCTGGTGAGCAGGAGGAATAGAGCATGGACTTGGCGCCTTCGAAGCGGGTACAGGAGATCTTGGAGCGGGCTCGGAAGCTGGTGGACGAGGAACTCGTGCCGTTGGAGCGGGAGTATCTGAGCCAGGACTTCTCGGCGGTGGAGGGGGTGCTCGGGGGGTTGCGGGAGAAGGCCAAGGAGCAGGGGTTGTGGCTGCCTCAGATGCCCAAGGAAGTGGGCGGCCAGGGGCTCTCGGTGCTCGAGCATGGACATCTGTCGGAGGTGCTCGGGCGTAGCCCCTTCGGCCACTACGTGTGCAACTGCCAGGCTCCCGACGCCGGGAATATGGAGATCTTGCACGAGTTTGGCACCGACGAGCAGAAGGAGCGCTTTCTGGAGCCTCTCCTCGACGGCCGCATTCGCTCCTGCTTCTCCATGACCGAGCCCGATCGCGCCGGCTCCAATCCGGTGTGGATGGAGACTCGCGCGGTGCGGGACGGCGGCGAGTATGTGATCAACGGGCGCAAATGGTTCACCAGCTCCGCCGACGGTGCCTCCTTTGCCATCGTCATGGCGGTGACCGATCCGGACGCGGCGCGTCACGAGCGAGCGAGTCAGATCCTGGTGCCGGCGGATACTCCCGGCTTCCGGGTGGAGCGCAACACTCCAGTGCTGGGCCACGCCGGAGACAGCTGGGCGAGCCATTCGGAGGTCAGCTACGACGACTGCCGGGTGCCGCTGGATCACTGCCTGGGGGAGGAAGGCTCGGGCTTTGCCATCGCCCAGGCGCGGTTGGGGCCGGGGCGGATCCACCATTGCATGCGCTGGATCGGTATCTGCGAGCGGAGTCTGGAGCTCCTGTGCCGGCGGGCGGCGAGCCGCGAGCTGGCGCCGGGCAAGACCCTGGGGGAGAAGCAGGCGGTGCAATTCTGGATCGCCGAGAGCCGCGCCGAGATCGACGCCGCCCGGCTGCTGGTCCTCGATACCGCCGCCCACATCGACCGCGACGGCTCCCGGGCCAGCCGCCGGCGCATCTCCACCATCAAGTACTACGTCGCCAACGTCATGATGCGAGTCATCGATCGCGCCGTCCAGGCCCACGGCGCCTACGGCCTCACCGACGCCACCGTGCTCTCCTGGTTCTACACCCAAGAACGCGCCGCCCGCATCTACGACGGGCCGGACGAGGTCCACAAGAGCGTGGTGGCCAAGCTGGAGCTCCGCCGCTTCGGCGCTTGAGGACCTCGACCGTTCACCGGTTTATTTGACGCTCTTGATCACCGTTGCGGCCTGGTCGTGGAAGGTCACGATGTTGGAGAGGCTCCAGTCGCTGGTCTTCGGTTCGTTCATCACCTCGTAGAGCACGTTCTTGCGCGTCTTGAGGGCGTTGACCACGTCGAGGACGAAGCTCCGGTGCAGGGCGCCGGCTCCCGTCGTTCCGAAGGAAAGGAAGTTCGTCGGAGCCTTGTTGGTGGGGCCGGCGGCGAAGTAGCCGTTGGAATTGTTGGCCTGGTTGTAGGGGCTCTCGGGCCACTGACCGGGCAGAGTCTTGTTGAGCACTCCGTGACGGTCGAAGAGGGTCAGCTGGACCACGATGCCCCGCTCCCAGGCTTCGTCGACGAAGTACTGCAGGCGCTGGAAGAACGCCGTGTTGGCCTGGCTCAGGTCCCAGCCGGTGGAGAGCGTGCCGTCGAACGGGGTCATGCCGTTGCTCTCGTGAGGTGCGCCGGGCTTGCGGAAGGCCAGGGCGGTCCACTGTTCGACGGCCCAGACGCGGGTCAGGTTGACGCGATGGGCCTCGAGCATGTCGAGATAGCCTTCGACATCGAAGTTGAGCCCCACCACGGCACCCATGGAGCTGAATCCGACGAGGGTGACGGGCTCGTTGTCCCACAACAGCTGATTGCCGCTGTGGCTGAGGGTCTTGTAGGCGGCGAGATCGCTGGCGCAGCTGGTGTTGATCTTGTCGAGGATGGTGTGGCTGTCGGCGGGGAAGTCGCTGCTGAATTTGATCCGCTTGCCTTCCGTGGCCCGCACGGTGAGGGGCTGGTCGAAGTGCTCGAAATGAACCTCCCCGGACGGGTTGGGACAGGAGCCCGGATAGCCTGCGCCGCACACGTCAGAGCACACCGTGTCGATCCAGTTCTCGACATCCGAAGTGGTGAACCCGGAATCGTCGTTGGAGATGATCTTGGGCTTGCCGTAGTCGGCGAAGCCGAGGACCGCGTTGACCTCCGCCGTGGTGTTGATGTGGTAGGCGTTGACGTCGTGCGTGCGGCTGTCCGCCAGGCTCGCCATGGGTACGCTGGTTCCGGACACCGGATGGGGGTTGTAGGAGACGAGACGCAAGCCATGGGCGTGGAGGGACGAAGGGATCCAGAGGAGGACGAGGAGGCTCGCTGCAACGATGCAGGCACGAAGGGGCGTCGGGTGGAGAGGGAGACTTCGGGAGAAGCGCATGGGTAGGACTCCTAGCGTGGCTCGGGTGAATCGATGGATCGAGGCGGCGAGGCTCGCAATGCAGGCCCTCTGCCACGGAAGGGGATCTGCGCGAGGGAGCCGCCCAGTGGAAGCGTTTCGAAGCACGCCTCCGAGATGCCCTCAAGCTAGCGAGGGAACTGCCTAGGGATCCCGAGGATTCGCCGAGGAAATGCCAAAGCTTTGCCGAGGAAGAAGGTTGCGGCGGGCTCTCTTGTTGGCTTCCAGGGCATCGTGAGACCATGCCCCATCCGAATCCGAGAAGACTCCGCTGCCGGCGAAGACGGGCAGTGGATCCTCGGCGAACCCCTGCGAGGTAAGTGATGGCGACCCGCGACTCTTCCCGAAAGACGCAGAGCACCGGCCACCCGCCGGACGACTGGCTCGACGCTTCCCGCCCCGTTCGTGACGGCGAGGAGCTCGACCTGGACCGCTTGGCGGAGTACCTACGCCGGCACCTCCCCGGCGGTACGAAGGTTGCCGAGGGAGACGAGCGCGAATTGGTGGTGGAGCAATTCCCCAGCGGATTCTCCAACCTGACCTATTTGTTGCGCCTCGGCGAGCAGGACCTGGTGCTGCGGCGGCCACCCTTCGGCAATCGGGTCAAGAGCGCCCACGACATGGGCCGCGAGCATCGAGTGCTCTCGGCGCTGGCGGAGATCTATCCGCTGGCTCCGCGGCCGCTGCTCTACTGCGACGACGAGGACGTCCTGGGCGCCCCCTTCTATGTCATGGAGCGACGCCACGGCGTGATCCTGCGCCGCCGGCTACCGCCGGGGCTGGTGCTCGATGCGCAGACGGCGTGCAAGCTGTCGGAGACCTTCGCCGACCGCCTGGCGGAGCTTCACGGCCTCGACTACGCCGGCGCCGGTCTGGCGGACCTGGGCAAGCCCGAGGGGTATGTTCGGCGTCAGGTGGAAGGCTGGGCGGAGCGCTATCGCCGCGCCCGCACCCACGATTGGAAGCTGTTGGAAGAGGTGTTGGCCTGGCTGCTGGCGGAGCTCGATGCCCAGGAGCCGCACCTGGACGGCGCGGCGCTGGTACACAACGACTATAAATACGACAACCTGGTGCTCGACCCCGAAGATCTGACCCGCATGGTGGCGGTGCTCGATTGGGAGATGTGCACCCTCGGCTCGCCGCTGATGGATCTGGGCAATAGCCTGGCTTATTGGGTCGAGGCCCGGGATCCGGAGCCGTGGGTCGCCAACGCCTTCGGTCCCACCCACGCCCCCGGCAGCCTCACCCGCCGCCAGCTGGCGGATCGCTACGGCCAGACCGCTGGCGGTAGTGACCAAGGCCTGCTCTACGCCTACGTTTTCGGAATCTTCCGCCTGGCGGTCATCGGTCAGCAGATCTACTACCGCTACGCCCAGGGCTTGACCCAGGACCCGCGCTTCGCTTCCCTCGACCAAATGGTGGGCCTGTGCGGCGAGGTGGCGGCGCGGGCGCTGGATCGGGATCAGGTCTAACTGCCGGCCAAGAGAGCAGATGGGTGGCGGGGGAGCCCACCGCCGCGGTGTCCGCTGTCGCCACGACTTATGCTTTTAGGCCATTGAGTCGTGCCGATTCCCGCAAAAATGTGCCCTGCGGCTGAAACGAGGAAAATCCTCGAAGAGGCCTTAAAAAGGGGTTTGACGAGATCTGAAGGAAGGGCTGGACAGGTGAAGGCTTGCGCGTTAGTATGCTGATACAGCATGAATGAACGCTTCGATTTCACAAAGGAGACTGCCCATGTTCAAGTCCCGACTGCTTCTCATCGCCGGCGCCCTATTGTTCGCCTTCCCGGCGTTGGTGCAGGCTCAGGAGACCATCTCCGCCAGCCCCAACCCGGCTTCCTTCGTCGACGAGATCACCCTCACCGCCACCGGCCAGGGCGCTTGCCCGGAGTTCGGCGAGGTCACCGTCGCGGCCAACGTCATCACCGCCGAGATCCGCTCCGGCTGCCCCTTCACCCCGCCGCCGCCGGAGCCGTTCATGATCGAGACGACCATCGATCCGCTGGACCCCGGCACCTACGAGGTGCGCCTAGAGCTTCCCAACGGCGATCTGCTGGCGACCAATGAGCTGCTGGTCCTCGACCAAGAGGTCTGCGTGCCGTCGGCCACGGCCCTATGCCTGAACAACGGCCGCTTCCGCGTCGAGGCCGACTTCGAGACCGTCGACGGCGACACCGGCCAGGCCCAAACCCTGGAGCTCACCGACGACTCCGGCCTCTTCTACTTCTTCGACGTCGAGAACGTCGAGCTCATCGTCAAGGTCCTCGACGCTTGCGGCACCACCTTCAATTCCTATTGGGTCTTCGCCGCGGGTCTGACCAACGTCGAGGTCCAGCTCACCGTCACCGACCTGATGAGCGGTGAGGTGCAGGTGTACGAGAATCCGCTGCGCACTCCCTTCCAGCCGATCCAGGACACCGACGCCTTCGCCACCTGTCCCTGATCGCGCTCTCCCTGACTCCTCGTCCAACAACGCTGGACGCTGTACGGGCCGATCGCCGCTCCCCGGTGGTCGGCCTCTTTTTGTGCCCACCAAGGCTCGAACTGGACTCGAGGAAGGTCTCATCCATCAAAGGCCTGGGTGTCCCCGCGGCTGGCGAAGTTGCGGAGAGGGTTCACATAGGTTTGCAGCTCGCCGGTCATCACGTCTTCCACCGTCAGAGTGAATTCGACGTTGGTCAGGGATCCGAAGAAGACCCACCAATGACCGTTCACCGGCCGGCCGTCGAGGACTTTGACCAGCATCTCGGTGTTGTCCGGCGAGAAGAACCAGAAGCTGCCGGTGTCTTCGGTGAGGGAGAGGGCGGTGCCGACGCCGGTGCGGTCCTGAAAGTCCCGCCAGCTGACCCGCACGCGGAAGCGGTCCGACAGGCAGAGAGAGGTGGCGTCGGCGACACAGCCCGAGTCCATCCCGAGAGGGCCCGCCGACGGAAGACCCGGAGCGCCGGCGGGAAGCTCCAGCCGATGGACCGAGACCGAGCCGTTGGAGGCGCTGGAGAGCGTGGCCTCGGCAGCGGAGTCCTCGCTCGTCCAGGGCGCCTCGAGGGAGGCGTCGGGGAGGGGGAAGGGCAAGAGGTGAAGGTCTTGGAAGGCCTGGGTATCGCCGCGGCTGGCGAAATTGCGCGGTGGATTCTGGTACTCGCGGACCTGCCCGGTGGCGGTATCGAGGATGGTGAGGGTGAACTCGACGTTGGTCAGCGAGGCGTAGAAGATCCACCAAGAGTCGTTCACCGGCCGGCCGTCGAGCACCTTGATCGCCAGCTCGATGTTCTCCGGGTCGAAGAACCAGAAGGCCCGGGCTCCTCGGGGCTGATTATCCAGCGGCCTGCCCTGGCCGGAGTTGCCCTGGAAGTCTTTCCAGGTTACCGAGACCTCGAAGCGGTCATCGTTCTCCCCGCCGAAGCAGAGGGTGTGCTCGTCGGGTACGCATTGGGTGGCCACCGGGATCGCGCGGGACAGGATCCCGGCGTCCTGGGTGCCGGTGTAGAGCTTGAGCGGTTCCTCCGGCTGAATGGCCAGAGGGCCCTCCAGCCAGAGCTCCGGCGTCGCAATGGGTAGATTGCGCCAGGTCCGCCCACCATCCTTACTCCACTTCGCGCGGTAGCGCAGCACGCCATAGACATTGTCGGGGTGGATCGGATGGGCGACCAAAGCGGTGAGGGGGCCCGGCCCCTGGGGCAAGTCCCAGCGCATCCAGGTCTCGCCGCGGTCGGTGCTGCGGAAGATGCCCCCGGCCTGGCTCAAGAGCAGGATGTCCGGATTGCGCGGCTCGAGGATCAGATCCCGGAAGGCGTTGACCGAGTCTCGCAGCGGCGTCCAGGTCTCGCCGCCGTCGTCGCTGCGCTCTATCCTGCTGGGGCTGACGGCGTAGACCCTGTTGGCGTCGCGGGGGTCGACGATCAGCTTGTGAGTGAGCTGGCCGCTGGGCTCCGTGATGCACCGGAAGGTCTCACCCCCATCGTCGCTGCGGTGAGCGAAGCAGGCACCCGGAATGTTGATGGGGCATCCGGCGGATACGGAGAAGCTCGTTGCGTAGACGACGTTGGGATCGGACGGCGCTACCGCCACCTCGCTGACCTCGCTACACACCATCGGCGGTTGGGAGGTCTCCCAGGTCGAGCCTTGATCGTCGCTCCTGCGCACTCCTCCGGACACGCCTAGATAGACCCGTTGCGGATCTGTGGGGTCGAGGGCCAGCGGAGCCGTGAACGCTATGGGCTCCTGGCGGATCAACTGCCAGGAATCGCCGTCGTCGACGCTGCGCCGGACGCTTCCCATGGGGGAGGTGGCGAATCCCATGGGGGAGGTGGCGAATAGAGTTGCCGGAGAGCCGGGGGCGACGACGTAATCGTCGAGCTCGAAGTTGTATAGATTCTCGTTGCGGGGCTGCCAGACCGTGCCGCGATTCGTTCCCAGCCCGACGCCGCCGGTGCCGAAAGACCAGAGGCGATGGGTGCTCCCGAGGTTGGTGCGCAGCTCGAAGGCGCCGAGGGTCATCTGCGGGGCCTCTCCCACCGGCGCCCAGGTGGCTCCCGAGTCGGAGGAGCGATAGAGGATCAGCGCGTCGGTGAGGACCAGGAGCTCCTCGTTGCCGTTGGGAAAGATCTGAGCGAAGCCTCGGGGAAAAGGCCGGGAGGGCAGAGTCTCGGTGAGGTTCTCCCATTGGGTCCGTTCGGGATTGCTGCGGAAGAGTCTGCCATCCAAGGTGGAGACGAAGAGGGCCCGCGACCTGAGATCCTCGCGGACGCTCAGCACCGCGCCGAAAACACCGTCGCCGAGGCGTCGGAAGCTGAGGCCACGGTTGAAACTGACGTAGAGGCCGGCGGCGCTGGCAACGAGAAGTTGTCCCTGGCGGTCGTGAGCGAGCTCGAAGATCGTTCTGCCGTCGAAGGCCGATCCCTGACCAACGAGTCTCCATCCACCGGATTCGAGGCGGTAGAGGCGAGTGTTGCCGATGAATGGATAAACCGGTCCGGCGCTCAACACCCGGGGCGGGGGACTTTGGCCGAAGCCCATATTCCGCCACGTTCTGCCGCCGTTGATGCTCAGGAAGATTTCGGTGCCGGCGGCGGCCCAAATGCCGCGGGTCTCGCCGGTCCCTGCCGAGAGGGCCGCAACCGGCGCCGAGATCAGGCCATTGGTGACCTGCCAGCTCGCACCGCGATCCCCGCTGAAGAAGACTCCACGACCGGTACTGCCGGCGTAGAGGCGATCCGGATCCAAGGGATCCTGAACGAAGGCCGTGACCTCGCCGCCCTCCGGGCCGGAGGGCATCCACGGGTCGGGAAGCTGAGCTTGCGCGGGGAAAGTTGCAAGGAATAGCAGACAAGCGAGGGCGATCAGGGTTGGGCTCAGTTTCATGCTCTCTCCAAAGAAGTCGTCCTCGGCCTTACCCATCGAAGGCCCGGGTATCACCGCGACTAGCAAAGTTACGCAGGGGGTTGACATAGGTTTTCAGCTCACCGGTCATTACGTCTTCCACCGTCAGGGTGAATTCGACGTTGGTCAGGGATCCAAAGAAGACCCACCAATGGCCGTTCACCGGCCGACCGTCGAGGACCTTGACCAGCATCTCGGTGTTGTCCGGAGAGAAGAACCAGAAGCTGCCGGTGTCGTCGGTGAGGGGGATGGCTTTGCCGGTGCCGGTGCGGTCCTGGAAGTCGCGCCAGGTGACCCGCACGAGGAAGCGCTCCGCCAGGCAGAGGGCGAGGGCGTCGTCGGTACCGTTCGCAGTGCAGCCGCCTTCCGGCAGCGAACCGCCTCCAGAAGGGAGCGCACCAGCGGGGAGCGCGAGCCAGCCGCTGGAAGAGAATTGGTCGCCGGGAGATCGACTCGAAGCCGTCGCCGCATCTCCCTCCGGCAGCAGCCCGGAGCCGGGGAAGGCCCTGGTGTCCCCGCGGCTGGCGAAGTTGCGCAGGGGGTTGAAGTACTCGCGTACCTGGCCGGTGGCGGTGTCGCGGACGGTGAGGGTGAATTCGACGTTGGTGAGGGCTCCGAAGAAGACCCACCAATGGCCATTCACCGGCCGTCCGTCGAGGACCTTCACCGCCATCTCCAGGTTGTCCTGGTCGAAGAACCAGAAGGCTCCCGGTCCGTTGGGCAGGTACAGACCCTGGCCCTGACCGGTGCGGCCCTGGAAATCTTCCCAGCTCACCGACACTTCAAAGCGATTCCCCTCGGCGCCACCCAGGCAGAGGGTTTGGGCGTCCGGAGCACACTCGGTTTTCACCGGCACGATCCGCCGCACGACTCCCGCCCCCTCGGTGGCTGAGTAGAGGTAATGGGCCTCCTGCTCCAGGATGCGCAGCGGGGCGCGGAGCTCCAGGCGGGAAGCTTCGCCGGGTAGCTCCTGCCAGGTACGGCCGATGTCGGTGCTCCACAGCGTGCGCTCTCCTGCGACGGCGTAGAGGTTGTCGGGCACCGTCGGGTGCACGGCGAGGGCGGTGAACGGTCCCGGCGAGGGTTCCAGATCCCAAATCACCCAGGTGTCTCCGCCATCCGGGCTACGAAAGAGGCCGTCCTCGCCGGCCAGGTAGACGATGTCCGGATCCACCGGATCGAGGACGAAATCGAGGAAGAGGGTGCCCAGGTCGTCCGTAAGGATCGTCCAAGTGTCGCCGCCGTCGTCGGTTCGGGAGAGCCGCGCCCGTTGGAGAGCGTAGACCCGCTGGTCGTCTCGCGGGTCCACCGTCAGCCGGAAGGTCAGCCCCAGGCCGTTGCCGGGCTCCGCGGTGCAGGACCAGGTGACTCCGCCGTCCAGACTGCGGTGGGCGAAGCAGGCCTCCGGGAAATTGCTCGGGCACCCGCTGGTGAGGGTGTAGCTGGTGGCGTAGAGGGTGCTCGGGTTCGAGGGCGCCACGGCTAGCGAGTTGACCTCGCTACAGATCAGGTCGGTCTCCGAGCGGGTCCAGGTGTCGCCGCCGTCAGAGCTGCGCTGCACTCCGCCGGAGACGCCTCGGTAGACGCGGGAGGCGTCCGTCGGGTCCACCGCCAGGGGGGCTTCCACCGAGAGATCCTCCTGGGCGACGAGGCTCCAGACCTCGAAGTCACCGGAGCTGCGGAAGACCGTGCCCCCCGGGGCCGAGGCGAAGAGCGTGGCAGTGGGGCCGGCGGCCAAGGCGTAATCGCTCAGCTCGAAGATGTGCAGCCCCTGATTCAGCCCAATCCAGGTGGTTCCTTGGGTCGCGCTCCGTGCCAGTCCGCCGGTTCCCAGGGACAGCAGGCTCCGGCCGTCGGCGAGGTCGGTGCGCAGCGCCATGGCCCCGTAGGTCTCCTGCGGTGCCGGCCCGACCCCTTCCCAGCTCTCGCCGTCGTCGGAGGATCGGTAGAGGAGCCCCTGGACGGTGAGGGCGTAGAGAGTCGTTCCCAGTCCGGAGACGGTCAGGCCGAAGCCCTGCGGAAGAATCTGGAACGGGAGGGTGGCGGTGACGTTGCGCCAGTTGGTGCGGGCGGCGTTGCTCTTGTACACCGCTCGGGGAACGAAGGTGGAGACGTAGAGGGCGGTGGAATCCGGCTCCTGCACCACGTGGGCCGCATCCCGAAGAACGCCGGTGCCCAGCGGCTGGAAGTTGTCGCCTTGGTCATCGGAGACGAAGAGGCCGTGGATGCTGGCCAGCAGAAGGGCCCCGTCGGGGGTGATCTGCAGCTCGTAGATGGAGCCGTTGTCGAAGCCCTGCCTTTCGCCGATGCGAGCCCAGGTGCTTCCTTCCAGGCGATAGAGGCCACGGAAGTTGCCCGCATAGAGATATTCCGGGCCGGCGACCAGCGCCCGCACCGAACCGACGGGAGGGAAGCCGGTGGATTCCCAGGTGGTGCCGCCGTCGAAGCTGGCGAAGATGCTGGAGCCCGCGGTGGCCCAAACTCCTGGATTCTCCACCGGTCCCACGGTCAGCCCGAGCACCGGCTGATCCACCTCGAGGCCGGAGATCTGCCAGCTCTCCCCTCCGTCGCGGCTGAGAAAGACGCCGCGGTTGGACGTTCCGACATAGAGGTTCATCGGGTTCAGGGCGTCCTGAGCGAAGGCCGTGACCTCACCGCCGTCCGGCCCCAGCTCCTGCCAGCCAGGTTGAGCGTGTAGCGGCAAGGTGAGGAACAACGCCGCGAAGAAGGCGAGGAAGATTCGGGGAAGATGGATCATGGCGGGTTTCCTTTGCATCAGCTGTCGAAGGCTCGAGTGTCACCCCGGCTAGCGAAATTGCGGGAAGGATTCACATAGTCACGCTGCTCGCCGGTGGCCAGGTCCTCCACCGTGAGGGTGAACTGGACGTTGGTGAGAGAGCCGAAGAAGACCCACCAATGGCCGTTCACCGGCCGACCGTCAAGAACCTTGACCAGCAGCTCGGTGTTGCTCGGAGCGAAGAACCAAAAGCTACCGGTGTCGTCGGTGAGGGGAATCGCCTGGCCGGTGCCGGTGCGATCCTGGAAGTCCTGCCAGGTCACCCGCAACCGGAAGCGATCCGACAGGCAGAGGGAGGTGGTGTCGCCCGCGCAGCCACCTTCGGCGGCGGTTTCTGCCAGTGCCGCCCCGGCGGGAATCAGCATCATCGACTCAACGGGCGAAGTGGCACCCGTCGCCTCCGCAGTGAAGTCGCTGCTGCCTGCCAAGAACAAGCTGGAGTCGTCGAATGCGCGGGTGTCTCCGCGGCTGGCGAAGTTGCGCAGGGGGTTGAAGTACTGCTGTACCAGGCCGGTGGTGGTGTCCGTCACCGTGAGAGTGAATTCGACGTTGGTGAGGGATCCGAAAAAGACCCACCAATGACCGTTCACCGGCCGTCCGTCGAGAACCTTCACAGCCAGCTCGATGTTGTCCGGATGGAAGAACCAGAAGGCCCCCGGTCCGTTGGGTAGGTACAGCCCCTGGCCCTGGCCGGTTCGGCCCTGGAAGTCCCGCCAATCGACGGAGATCTCGAAACGATCTCCCGACGGTCCGCCCAGACACAGGGTCTGGGCGCCGGGCGTACATTCGGTCTCCACCGGTGCCGTGCGCCGCACCACACCGGCGCCGGCGGTGCCGGCATAGAGCCGGTCCGGCTGTCCGGGCTGTCGGGACTCGATCCGAAGCGGGCCCCGGAGGCCCAGGTCGGCGGGTTCGCCGGCCAGCGCGCGCCAGGTTCGCCCGGAGTCGGTGCTCCACAGGGTGCGGTCACCGGCGAGGGCATAGAGGTTGTCTGTCTTCTGCGGATGCACGGCGAGGGCGGTGAACGGTCCTGGAGAGGGTTCGAGCTCCCAGCGCACCCAGGTGGCGCCGCGATCCGAGCTGCGGAAGAGTCCGTCCTCGTTGGTCAAGTAGAGGATGTCGGGATTCGAGGGGTCGAGAACGAAGTCGAGGAAGGGGATCTCCAGAGATTGGGTCAGGCTCCCCCAGCTGCCGCCGCCATCGTCGCTGCGGAAGAGGGCGGAACGGCTGAGGGCGTAGACTCGGTCCGAGTCCCGGGGGTCCACCGTCAGACGGGTGGCGGTGGGGCCGATTTCGGCGATGCAGGACCAAGACTGCCCGCCGTCGAGGCTGCGGTGGGTGTAGCAGGCCTGCGGCTGTCCCAGCACGCAGGCGGTGGCGAGGGGATAGCCCTGGGCGTAGAGGATGTCGGGATTCGAGGGAGCGATGGCTAGGGTCGAGACGATATTGCAGAACAGGGACATGTCGGGGGTGGTCCAGGTCTCTCCGCCGTCGTCGCTGCGCAGCACGGCGGCGCTGACGCCACGGTAGAGCGTGTCCGGAGACCTTGGATCGACGGCGAGCCGAGCGCTCGGTTCGATTTCCGGCTGGGCGAGAAGGTCCCAGCTCGGTCCTCCGTCTCGGGTGCCGTAGACATAGCCCTGGGTGCTGGAGGCATAGATCGTCGGCGGCGTGCTGTCGGCGAGGACATAGTCGTCGAGGGTCAGGGCCCGGCGCCCCCGGTTGGCCAGGCTCCAGGTCTCTCCGCTGTCGAAGCTGCGCGCCAGCCCGAGCCCACCGGGGGCGTAGAGCACGCCGGGGGTGGTCCGGTCGGCGAAGATGCCGATGGCAGCAAAGCGGTCGGAGTAGTCCACGTCCAAGAGTTGCCAGCTGGCGCCCAGATCGGTGGACTGCAGCAGGCTGCCGTTGGTCACCGCGTAGAGCGCCCGGCCCGACGGGTGGGGCTGCACCGAGACGGACTGCAGGCGGTTGGTGAGCGGCAGATTGTCGGTGAGCAAGGTCCAGCTGCCGGATCCGCCGCCCTGGCTGCGGTAGAGCCCCCGGGGAGTCAGATTGAAGACGAAGAGCTCGTTGGATCCAGGGTCCGCGGCGATGGCGTAGACATCCTCGAAGAGGTCGGGGGCGATGGGGGAAAAGCTCTCTCCGCCGTCGTTGGTCTTGAATAGACCCTGATTGGTTCCGACATAGAGGGTTCCATCCGCGGCGTGGTGGAAGGCCCGGATGTGCCCGTCGCCGATGGGTGGGTCTTCGCCGATACGGTTCCAGCCCGTGGAGTCCAGCCGGTAGAGCCCGGTAGAGGTGCCGGCGTAGGCGAAGCGGGCGTCGAGGCCGATAGCTGTCACCGTGCTGGAAGCCATCAGGCCGGTGGACGACCAGCCGGTCCTACCGTTGGCGCTGTGGAAGACATCGACCCCTATCCCAGCATAGACACCATCTCCGGTGCTGGCTTGCGCGGCGCCGGTACCCGCTGTGAGGATGCGGACGGGGGGACCGGAGCGCAAGTCGGTATTGCTCCAGGAATCGCCGTCATCGTCGCTGAAGAAGATGCCCCGGGCGATGGTCCCGGTGTAGAGACGGGCCGGCCGGTTCGGATCCTGCCCGAAGCTGACCACGAAGCCGCCTTCGGGGCCGATCTCCTGCCAGCGGGCTTGGGCTTCGAGAGTGGAAGTCGGAAAGATCGCCGCCGCGCAAGCGCAGACCAGGCCCGCTACGACGCTCGTTCCCCTGCGGAAAAGACACTTTTGTTTCTTGCTCATTCATATGCTATTACAGCATGGATTGAGCTTTTCCGCAACGGCTGCTGTCGTGAGTCCTCGGCCCGAGGTCAGCGAGCCCCCACCACCGTCCGCACCGTCAGCCCCGGCTTCTTGACCCGCACCTCGATCCCCTCCGATCCGCTCTCGCCGGACAGGCCGGTGGGAGAGTAGAAGGTGAGAAGGTATTGGCTGCGCAGCTCCCTCTCGATGGCGCTGTAGGCGCCGCCCAGCTGCAGCGGGCTGGAGACCAGGAAGACCTTGCCGCCGGTTTTGCCGGCGACCTCCTGGAGGTCGCTCTGCTTGAATGTGCGCTGGAGCCGCTGCTCGTCGCCGAGGCCCAGGATGTAGACCGGGACACCGCTCTTCTGGGCGTCCTGGATGGCGCGGCGGGGGCTGTAGCGGCTGCGGTAGTCGTCGCCGTCGGTGAGCACCACCAGAGCTTTGCGGCCTCGTTCCGTGCCGAATTGGATCAGCGCGAAGACCACCGAATCGTAGAACGCGGTGTTGCCCTCCGGCTGCATGGCGCGGAAGCTGGCGAAGAGCTGCTGGATGTCCGAGGTGACGCCCTGGGCCAGCCGCGGGCGGGTGTCGAAATCCACCACGAAGGCCTTGTCCTGGGATCGCAGCACCTGGCCCAGGAAGGTCCCGGCGGCCTGCTTGGTCTCGTTCATGATGCCGTCCATGCTGCCGGAGGAGTCGATGACCAGGCCCAGCAGGAGGGGCACGTCCTGACCGTAGCCAAACCCTTCCACCGGCCGCGGCGAGCCGTTCTCCAGAATCTCGAAATCCTCCGCCGACAGATCGTCCACCGGCTGTCCGTCGCCGTCCAGCACCACGGTGTAGAGCTCCACCAGATTGACGTCCAGACGCTCGCTGGCGCCGCGGGCGGCGATGAGCTCGACGG
This sequence comes from Acidobacteriota bacterium, assembly GCA_034211275.1. Taxonomy (NCBI): domain Bacteria; kingdom Pseudomonadati; phylum Acidobacteriota; species Acidobacteriota bacterium. The sequence continues at coordinate 9,535 of JAXHTF010000047.1, read as the reverse complement.
TGTCGATGGTGCGACCGTCGGCGAGGGTGGCGACGGCGCGGACGTAATCCGTCGGGCCGGGCTCCGGCGCCGGCACCACGGCGGCGAAGGGCGGCCGGCGGAAGCTGGCGATGGGGAGCTCGTTGAGGAAGATCTCGACCTTCTGCAGGGTGGAGTCGGCGGGCACCTCCACCGCTGCCTCCACCTCGATGCGCGCCAGCCCCACGTCGTGGTCCCACTTGGCGAAGGAGATGCGGAAGCGCCGGGCCTCACCGTTGACGGTCAGCTCGTCCCGGCCCAGGATCTGTCCGTTGGGCCCGAGGGCGACCACCTCCACGGTCTGCCGGCGGGCAGGAGCGGCGAGCTCTAGCCGGGCGTTGAACGGCGCTCGCCCGTCGGTTTCCACCAGCTCACCGTCGAGGCGGAACTCTACGGTCTCGATGAGGGGGTCGCTGACGATGGTCTCGAAGCGGGTGGAGCCGGCGACCTGCGAGCTTCGCGGCGGTACCAGGGTGATGGCGGTGGGTGCTTCCGGCTCGTCTTGGGCGCCGGTGGTGGGGGAGGCTTGGGGGCCCAGCAGGGGACCTTCGGCGACGCCGGCGGAGTCCGACACCTCCAAGGGCTCGGGGCTCCAATCGGCGAGGGCGCCGGCCCAGGCTTCCGAACCTTCCGCTTCCATCACCACGGCGAGGCCGCGGTCGTTGGCCGGCAGCTCCACCGGCAAGAGGAAGACCCAGGGCCGGGCGCCGAGCAGCCCGAGGGTTTCGAAGTCGGTGTCGTAGGTTTCGATGCCCTCTTCCCCGGCCGCCATCACGGTCAGCCGCAGGCGTCGGGCGCGCAGCAGCTCCGCTCCCTCCAGCACCACCTGGAGCACGCCGCGGACGCGGTCCTCGGGGGCGGGCTCGCCGGTGAGCAGGGCCCGGGCTGCGAGACGGCCGGAGGCTCCCAGCTCGTCGGCGGACAGGCCTTCGAGGAGCTGGTCCGCCCGTTCTACGGTGGATCGGGAGGCTGCGCCGGTGGGAGTCGCTGAGTCGGCTTCTCGGGCGTGCAGGGGTTGAAGCCCCAGGCTGGAGGCGGCGAGGAGCAGGAAGGCTGGAACGAGGGCGAGGAGGACGAGGTGGAGCCGGCACCGGGGTTGGAGGTTCATACCTTCAGTCTACGGCCACCCCCGGTGCCGGATCTACTTTCGTCGCTGGCTATCAGAAGCGTCGTCGGTTACCAGAACACCTGGAGGTCGTCCAAGAACAAGCGGCCTACCGCCTGTCGGTGGCCAAGGATCAGACCCCAGCTAATCCAGTTGACCGCGCCTCCGGAGGTCGGGATGGCCATTTCGGCCACCCGCGTACCGTTCAGCCACAGGCGAAAGCCTCCGTGCCCAACGGTGCCGATGGGCTTGTCCCACCACTTCACTTCCACCTGATGGGGCTCGGGACCGGAAACTGGGAACCAGTCCGACTGGACCCACGTGCTGAGCTGAGAATCCCAGGCGCGGACGGCGAGAAGGTGGTTGACCGGACCTCCCTTGATCCGTACCTGCACGCGCTGACGTTTGTTCGTTTCATCGCTGGCGGAGAGGATGATCGCCGGATTCAGGCCGACGGTCAGCTCCCGAGGGTCGAGGAGGAAACGAGCCCGCAGATGGCTCTGCTGAGGCCTGAGGCGTAGACCTAGCATGGCCAAACCGGAGGTGCTTTGCGACGGTCGCGCTTCGAGGCCCCAATTGCCGCTGAGGGCTGCTTCCTGGGTGACCGCCAACGCGCTGATCGGCTCGTTGGCGCTTCGCCAGCCGGAGAAATCACCGCTTTCGAATCCATCGGCGAAGGTGGGGAGGTGCCCCGGCATCTCGACTTCCGCCAGGATCTTCATATTGTCCAGCCGAATGCTGGTGCCGGTGTGGTCTGGTGCCATAGCGGGTGGAACCAGCGACGAATCGCCGATGCCGTAGACGAATTCGGAGAGCGGGCGATCGTTCCAGCCGATGCCGGAGGCGGCGGCCACCAACTGCTGATCGAGGAACAAAGCCATATGGCCGTCGCGGAGCCCCGGTCCGGACGCCGCCCACCAATAAAAGAGCACCCGCTCCGGCTCTGAATCGTTGAGGAAGGGGACCGGCGGCGTCGTCACCAAACCACCGTAGCCGTCCCGGCTGATGGCCTGGAGGAACGTTCCGCTGGAGGTTTGTTCGACGTGGAGCTCCCACACCGGCTCCTGTGTGTCGTCGAGAGCGCGGGTGAGCACGAAGGCCTCATCGGTGGGTATCCCATAGCCTCCGGGGCCAGCTTCGAAACCGGTCTTGCTGCCGGTGGTGGTGCCGCCGCCTTTGGCTTTGACGGAGATCAGCCACAGCGACTCCGTGCCGCCTTCCAAGAGGAGGTCATAGGGGCCATCGATGGGATCCTGGCCGTTGGTGGTGACTTCGCCGGAGTTCCCTATCACCGCCCAGCTATGGTCGTGGTTGAAGATCGGAGAGGCGATGGGCTCGATATGCAAGGGCCGGGAGTAAGTTTCCGGCAAGATGTAGACGGTGCCCTGGTCGAGGTTGTCGTTGGCCAGGGTGTAGAGAAAACTGTCGATGCCGGCTTCGGGAAGAGACTGGCCAGCACTGTAGACCAGATTGCCGAAATGCTGGGAGAGGCTGCCGTGGGCTGGATCGGTCAAGGCCGCGATCCCCGTGGCCGGTGGATCGTTGGCCAAGAGATCCTCCACTGGGATGGAGAACTGGTCCAGTCCATATTCGAGGACGACGACATCGTTGTTGGAGGTGGGAAGGTGGTCGACGCTCACCGGCCGGTTCTGCCCGTGGACGGCGGGAGTGGCCAGAATGAGGATCGAGACCACGAAGATGGGGATGAGGAGGGCCGCGGAAGTCTTGGTCCTGCGGCGGAGGAGCTGGAAGAGGGGTTGGCGGTGGTTTGGGTGAGTGGACATGATGCAGGCTCCTTCATTCAGTCCGATCCGGAACCTTCGGCGGCTCCGGACCAAGTGCTTCTATCTCCCAAACGCGGCGAGCGGCTGCGAACTCCCTCATCGGGAGTGCTGGGCGGGACCGGGGCAAAGGGGCGAATCCCTACTCGAGACGTCCTGGATCGAGCCCGGGCCTGATAGCATGTTGTATTCCCATGCACGATCCAAGACGAGAAGAAATTACCGACCTTCTGCTCGAGTGGAGCGCCGGCGAAGCGGGTGCTCTGGACCGGTTGATGCCCGTGGTCAATGCAGAGTTACGACGTCTCGCTCGTCGCTACCTGGCGCGAGAATCTCCTGGGCATACTCTACAACCAACTGCTCTTGTAAATGAGCTTTACATACGTTTGGTGGATAGGCGCCGGGTGCAGTGGCAGAATCGCGCTCACTTTTTCGGCTTTGCAGCCCAGACCATGCGCCGGATCCTGGTCGACCACGCCCGGGCCCAGCGCGCCGCCAAACGCGGTAGCGGCATCCCCACCGTCACCCTCGACGAGGCGGTGGCCCTCCCCTCCGGCCCCGACGTCGATCTCATTGCCCTGGACGATGCCCTCAACGCTCTCGCCCGTATGGACCAGCGCCAAAGCCGCATCGTCGAGCTCCGCTTCTTCGCCGGCCTGACCCTCCAGGAAACCGCCGAAGTCCTCGACATCGGCGAAGCCACCGTCAGCCGCGACTGGGCCTCCGCCCGAGCGTGGCTGTATCGGGAGCTGACTCGGTCCTGACTCGGTCCTGACAACCCGTGGTGAAAGTCGAGCCGAGCCTTCCCCGGCGTCTGGCTTTCACCACGGGCTGCCAAGCGCTCCAGTTTCTTGCTGCTCGCAGCAGGCTTATGATGCCTTGACAAGATCTTCTTGCAAGGGATATTTTCTAAGTTGCTTCTCAAAATATTTCATCTGGTCTTGCCGGTGGGCCCAGGTTCACTCGCCGAGGCCGGGAAGGAGGGATGATGAAGAGAGTGCTCGTTGGATGGATGCAGCAAGGGGTGCGATTCTGGGTTTTCGCCGGAGCGGCGCTCTTCCTGCTCTCCGGTGTTGCGGTGGAGCTGGATGCGGACTGCAATTCCTATTACAACTCGCGTCCCTACTACACTTCAGGGGGGACTTACTGTGCAATGACCGGAGGGTATTGCACCGAGTGCGTTGATGATGAGGGAAACTCCTGTGCGACTGATGGGGCTTCTTGCCAACCTCGACAGCAGTACTACTTCTAGCCGGGACCATGCGGCAGTGGTTGTTTGAGCGGGTGGTCCCGCAGTTGAGTCTTGCTTGGTCAGAGAAAAGACTGCGCCTCGTCATTCTGCTGGCCTGCTTCATCGTAGGTGGCGGCAGCTTTGTGGCAGCGGAGTCGGCTCGAGCTCCAGCGGTCGAGATTACGTCGGAGGTGGAGCTGCCAGAATTCCTGCAGCGAGCTCACGACATTCGGTGGGCAGACCAGGATTCCGTCTTTCTCGGAGTTCCCGGCAGTGGCGTCTTCAGGGTCTCTCTGCAGGCGCCAGCACAGACGCCGATTCGCGAGACGGTTGACGGCGATGGAATCGACAATAGCTGGGCTACGTCGCGGGTGGCAGCTACCTCGGAGCACCTCATTTTTGGTGCCGAGCTCTTTACCTACGGATGGAAGAAGCGTGGGGAAAAGAAGCCGCAGCGAGTGAGCCATTTCTTCGAAGGCATCGAAGACCTGGACGCCTTCGAGGGCCGATACGCGGTGCTTGGCATGCATCGGGGTAATGAAGGCGTGATGGCTCCCCGCGGGCAGGTCGCGTGGATTGGTCCCCTCGGCGATGTAACCCCTGAGCCGAAGCCGGTGCTCACCTCCCGTTCCGGGCCCGGCGCGCCCCTGATGGACAACTGTCCCTTCTTCAGCATCGGCGCCCTGCGCTTTCTGCCCGATGGCAGCTTGGTGGTGGTGCCGGGGTTCGAGCCTGGGGCCTATCGCTTCGACAAGGAAGGCAAGCTGCTGGAGATCTGGGATACGGAGGCTCTGGGCATCGGCGCCGATTGCGACTTCGACACCGAGCAGCGGGATCTCCTCTCTCGCGATCCCCACGCCCGCTGGGCCTACATCAACCAATTCCGGGCGGTGGATGAGATTCTGGTGTTGGATGGTCGTCCGGTACTGGTAGTGCGGCGGGTCGAAGGGAAAAAGACGCTCTGGGAGCTGGTCACCCTCGAGCCCTACGGTCAGGCGTCTCGCCGCCCTCTGCCCCTCACCGCCGAGTCCCCCTTCGCCCATCTGCGGGGTGATGTCCGCGACGGCCGCGTCGTCTTCTTGCTCTTCGACTTCGCCACCTTTCTGCGAGACGGCAGCCCCGCCAGCCAGCAGGCGGTGCCGTCCCGGTTGTTGGTGATGGATTGGGGCGCGTCCTCCACCGAAGGCTCTCCGCAGAGCGGTGCTGTCGCGGCGCAAGCGGTGCGGAAGCCGAGTTCGGAATCCCCGAAGTCTGGGCCATGAGCCGCGTCTTCGCCCTCGGGTTGCTCCTCGGTGTCCTCGGTGCGGCCCCTCTCCACGCCCAGCAGGCGGTGGTCCTCTACTCTGAGGCACCGCCCCAGCTTTGGAAGCTCCAAGAGCTGAGCCAGCCGGCCCTGGCCGGGGCGGAAGCTGTGTGGGCTTGGGCCCCGGGAGCGGCGCCTCGACGCTTCGGTCCGGAGGAGCTCCCGGGATTCCTCAGCGACCTGGCGAAGAATCAGCGGTTGCAGCCGACGGAGGGTCGGCTCACGGTGAGCGTCGACCTTTCGAAGGCACCCCGGCGGGTCCGAGGACGAGAGGCCAGCGGGGACGGGCCGGAAGGGCTGGATCTTCGCCTCATCGCGGCTCCCGCCGCCATGTGGGGCGAGGTTCCGGAGGCCCTGCTCCCCAGCTGGCCGGTGCCCCCACCGCCGGCAGATGTCGAAGAAGGCGCTCGGATGACCCGTTCCCGCATCGCCCTTGCTCACGCAGCGGATCAGTCCTGGCGGCTGCGGCTGGTGGGAGCCGGGCTGGGCAGCTGGTGGCGGGAGGTGTCGCCGGGGCAAGAGCGGGTCGAGCTGGCGGCGTCCCGGGCGGAGGAACGCTCTACGGTTCTGGTCGGTCCCGAGGGGGAAGCCGCCACCGGAGGCTTGACGGTGCTGGCGGAGGAGCGGGGGAGGCAGCGGGTGGTGGCTCAATACCGCTCTGAGGAGACCGGCGCTACCGTTCTCCCGGCGCTGCCGGAAGAGCATGAGCTGACGCTGGTGGTGAGCGCGCCGGGATATGCCTCCCGGGCTCTCTCCGTCTGGCCCTCGGCCTTGCCTCCCAAGCTGCGCCTCGGTCTCGGGGCGAGCCTCGCTGCCCGAGTGGTCGATCCGGAAGGTGAGCCTGTGGTGGGAGCCTCGGTGGAGGCGGAGGCCTGGCTCGATCCCTCCTCGTCAGCTTTCGCTGCCCGCCGGGCCGTGAGCGGAGAGGACGGCCGATTCATCCTCGAATCCCTGCCGAGAGCCGAGACCGTGCTGGCGATTCGCCATCCGGATTTCGCCGAGCGGCGGGAGACTCGAGTCCTCGAAGGCCCGCGTCTCGACCTGGGCCATCTCGAGCTGGTGCCGGTGAGGACCCTCGCCGTGCGGGTGGTCGATGACGAGGAGGTACCCGTAGCCGGAGCGACGGTGCAGCCCGCAGCAGGCCCCGCCGTGATCACCGGTCCCCGCGGTCGGGCTCTGCTGTCAGTCGCTGTCCGGGGAGGTCTGACGGTCTCCGTCGACGCCCCAGGCCACTTGTCGGTTCAGCAACGCCTCGAGCCCTTCCGGGAGCCGGAGCCGCGGGTCGTGCTGCAGCGGGCCTTCCAGGTCGAAGGCCGGCTCGTCGACTCCTCCGGTGGGATGGTGTCCGAAGGGACCCTGCGCGTTCGCACCGGCCGCAGCTACGACGAAGAGGCTCTCGATGGCGAGGGGCGCTTTCGGCTCGATCTGGCCCCGGACAAGGAGGTCCTCCTCATCCTGCGCTCCCCGTCGACCCGGGAGGTGCGGGTTTCCGTGCAGCCGGGAGCGGCGGGGGAGGCCCGGGACTTGGGCGACCTGATGGCTCCGCCGGGGATGACGGTGCGGGGCCGTCTGATCCGCGACGAGGACGGTTCCGCCGTGGCCGGCGCCCGGGTCTGGACCCCCCGGCCGACGGAGGAGGGCGATGTCTTGGCCTGGTACCACGGGGACCTGGTCTCGGCGACCAGCGATGAAGCCGGCGCCTTCACCCTCACCGGCCTGCCTCCTCGCCAGGTGCTGTTGCGCTTCGAGGCTGCCGGACTGGCCCGCGCGCACCGCAGGGTGGAACCTCCCGCCGAGGGCGACGGAGTAGATCTCGGCGAAATTCCTCTCTTCGCCGGTAGCGCTCTCCTGGTGTTGGTGGACGAGAAGAACGAGGCCAGCGACCTGGCCCAGGCCGTGGCGCGGGTGGATCTGCTGGGACGCTGGCAGGAGCTGGACATGCTTACCGCCACCGTCGTGGACGGTGAGGCTCTGGTCCGGCGAGTACCTCCCGGGCGGGCCTTGGTGACCGTCGTGCGCGGCCGTGACCTCCTCTGCGAGCGGCGGGTGGAGGTGGAGCGTGGTGCCGAGGTGCAGGAGGTCGAATGCCGGCGGGAGAGCTCCTGGGTCAGCGGCCGAGTGCTGCGGGGGGGCGAGGCGGTGTCTCAGGGGCGGCTGAGCTGGCTACCGCCTCCCTCCACGGCCCCGGCGCTGATCCTCAACCGCTCGACGCCCTTGGGCGCCTCCCGCCAGCAGGTCTTCGGCGGCGGCCGGCCTCAGGTCGACGTCGAGGTGGACGCTGGCGGCTACTTCGCTACCGACTCCCTGAGTCCCGGCTCGTGGGAAGTTCTCTATCTCTCCGATGCCGGCGCCGTCACCGCTCCGAAGACGGTGACGTTGGCGGATGTGCCCCAGCAGGAGATCGAGGTCCGCTTTCCCGCCGCGGCGATCACCGGCATGGTCGTGGACGAGGAGGGCGCGGCCGTTGCTGGTGCCCGGGTGGAGGAGCTCTCTAGTCGTGCCTTCACCCTCTCGCGGGCCGATGGACGGTTCGAGCTCGAAGGTCTGGGGCCGGGTTCTCATCGCCTCTTTGCCCGCCTTGGGGAGCGCCGCAGCGCCGTGGTGGACGTCGAGGTCAACCCCGTCGAGGCTCCGGAGCCGGTGATGCTGGAGCTGCGGGAGCGGGAGGAGGACCGCGTCGAAATCAGCGTACTAGACGACGGCGCGGTGGTCGTTGGCGCTTTTCTCGTCCTCGAGGGGGATGCCGGAGTCCAACAGCTGACCATGACCGGCCGAGACGGTCGGGGCGTGGTGCAGCTGACGCCGCCGCTGCCCAGCAGGGTGCGGGCGGCGGCGATGGCGGACGGTCGCTGGGTCTTGGGGCCGTGGGTCGAGCTGGAGCAGGCGCGCCGGGAAGGGGTAGTGCTCGCTCTCGGGGCGGTGGGGGCTGTGGAATTGCTGTCGGGCGAAGCCCAGGGCATCCCTTTCATCGTCTCCACCGACGGCTGGGATCTCACCGGTTTGTTGGCCCGTCTCGGAACGCCTCCCACCCTGCGGCCGGGACAGCCGCTGACCGTTTCCGGCCTGCCCGAGGGGAGCTACCGAATCATGCTTGGAGACTTCCAGGCAACGGCGACGGTGCAGGCCGGTGATTCGGACGTTGTCGAGCTGCCCTAACAAGCCGAACAGCCAGGAAGGCTTCCGATAAACTGGTCTCCGTGGATCCGGATCGCTGGCGCTTGGTGCGCGAGATCTTCGACGCTGCGGTGGCTTTGCCCGCCAGCGAGCGGCTGAGCTTCGTCCAGGAGCAGTGTGCCGGTGACCCGGCCTTGGTCGAGGAGGTGGAGTCCTTGCTGTGCTCCCACGAGGAGGCGGGGACCTTCATCGATCGGCCGGCGGTGGAAGGGGTGGAGGGGCTCGAGGCCCTGACCACGGACTCTCCGGGCATGCCGCCGCCGGGCACGCTGGTGGGTCGCTATCGCCTCGAGCGGCTGTTGGGCAGCGGCGGCATGGGCAGCGTCTTCCTGGCAGTGCGGGCGGACGACGAGTATCGCCAGCAGGTGGCGGTCAAGCTCCTGCGTTCCGACCTCATGACGCCGGAGCTGGCCCACCGCTTCCGCAGCGAACGGCAGATCCTCGCCGATCTCGACCACCCCAACATCGCCCGCCTCTTGGACGGCGGCACCACCGACGACGGCAGGCCGTACCTGGTCATGGAGCATGTCGAGGGCGAGCCCCTCGACCTCTATTGCGATCGTCGCCGGCTGTCCACCGCCGAGCGGCTGCGGCTATTCCAGAAAATCTGCGCCGCGGTGCACTTCGCCCACCAGAGCTTGGTGGTGCACCGCGACCTCAAGCCCGGCAACATCCTGGTCACCGAGGCCGGCGAGCCCAAGCTCCTGGACTTCGGCATCGCCAAGCTCCTCGACTCCGGAGGCGACGCCCCCACCCTCGGTGCTACCGGTACGGGCCTGGCGCCCATGACCCCGGAATACGCCAGTCCGGAGCAGGTGCGCGGCGAGAGCATCACCACCGCCAGCGACGTCTACTCCCTGGGAGTGCTGCTCTACGACCTGCTCACCGGTCACCGTCCCTACTACTGGCATCGCCGGTCGGCG
>JAXHTF010000046.1 GCA_034211275.1 Acidobacteriota bacterium | reverse complement strand
CGCCCGCGGAGCAGGTTTGAAGAACCCAGCTCCGCGGGCGCTTCGTATTCACTCTTCCTACTTCCAGCTATGGGCACGCCGGTCCAATGCCCGAGAAAAATGGCAATGGACGCAGCGAGGACCTACCGAGCAGGGCTCAGACAAAGATACGGAGAAGGTGGGGGGTAGAGGCAAAAGGAGAGAGAAAAGCTTTGGAGGCGACGGCGGGATTCGAACCCGCGTATAAAGGTTTTGCAGACCTTCGCCTGGCCACTTGGCTACGTCGCCAAAGCTGAACTGCCGATGGGAAGTCGGCGGGACCGACTTGCCGGACGGCAAAAGAGGCCGCTTGCGCGGCCCCTATATCTTAGCACGCGGTACGGGGCCGGAGAGACACCGAGCGTGTTGGCTAGACTGTCAATGGAGCGGGAAACGGGGTTCGAACCCGCGACCCCAACCTTGGCAAGGTTGTGCTCTACCGCTGAGCTATTCCCGCTCGCGGAGGCGAAAGGATAGCCAAGTCGTCACCGGCCTGTCAAGCGCTCCGGCGGTCTTTTCCCAGATCCCCGAAAGTCCCAAGAAAGTCCTGAGAATCAAGGGCTCAACCGATCTCGAACGCGTTGCGCAGAAGGGTGATCTCCCAGCCGTCGGGAGCGGGGTCGAGACCGACGACATCGAAGCGGCAAGGGCCGTCGTGGGGGTTGAGGGCCAGGTAGAGGGCGGCGGCGCGGGCCAGGCGGCGTTGTTTGTGCGGGTTGACGGCAGCGATGGCGGGGCCGAAGTCGAAACTGGCCCGGGCCTTGACCTCGACGAAGCAGAGGGTGTCACCATCGAGGGCCACGACGTCGATCTCCCCGACCTTGGTGACGGCGTTGGAGGCGACGATCTCGTAGCCCTGCCGCACCAAATACCGCCGCGCCTCCTCCTCCGCCGCGGCGCCCCGGGCGCGGTTGTGGGGTTGATTTTGGAAGTGGCGGCGGGAGGGGCTCATCCCCGCCGCCAGACCGTCCCGTCGGGGCCGTCCTTCAAGATGATTCCCAGCTCGTCGAGGCGAGCGCGGAGCTCGTCGGCGGTGGCGAAGTCTTTGGCGGCGCGGGCTTCGGTGCGTTGGTCGACGAGAGATTGGATCTCCTCGTCGGAGGGGCCGGAGGCTGCCTCGCCGACAGCGGGCCATTTGGCCGGGTCCAGAACCCCCAGCACCGTGTCCACCTCCGCCAAGGCTCCCTGGGCCCGGGCGGCGTCACCCTCACCCATCTGCTTGTCCTCGATGGCGCGGTTGATGCGCTTCAAGAATCCGAAGAGCTCCGCGAGGGCACGGGACATGTTGAGGTCGTCCGCCAGGGCGTCGCCGAAGCGCTCCAGGAGCTCCTCACAGGCCTCCTGCACCGCCGGACGGGAGGGACCCTGCTCTTGGGCATGCTCCAGGCGGAATCGGAGCTCGTCGAGGCGTTTGAGGGCTGCGGAGGCGGCGCCGAGGGAGTCGAAGGTGAAGTTGAGCTTCTGGCGGTAGTGCACCGACAGGAAGAGATAGCGCAGGGCCCGCGGATCGACGCCCTTCTCCAGCAGCTCCCGGAGGGTGTAGAAATTCCCCAGGGACTTCGACATCTTCTCGCCGTCGACGATGAGATGCTCCGAGTGCAGCCAATAGCGGGAGAAAGTCTCGCCGGTGGCGCACTCGCTCTGGGCGATCTCGTTCTCGTGGTGGGGGAAGATGTTGTCGACGCCGCCGCAGTGGATGTCGAAGCTCTCGCCGAGATACTCCATGCTCATGGCGGAGCACTCGATATGCCATCCCGGGCGTCCCGGGCCCCAGGGGGAATCCCAACTCGGCTCCCCTTCCTTGGCGCCCTTCCACAGCACGAAGTCCCGGACGTCGTCCTTTTCGTACTCGTCGCTGGCCACCCGCTCCCCCTGGCGCACCTGATCCAGGTCGAAGCCCGAGAGCCGGCCGTAGTCGTCGTCGGAGCCGATGCGGAACCACACCGAGCCGTCCTTCTCGTAGGCGTGGCCTCGCTCGACGAGCTGCTCGATCATGGAGATCATCTGCTCCACGTGCTCCGTGGCCCGCGGATACTCCTCCGCCCGCTCCATCCCCAGGGTGTCCAGGTCCTCGAAGAAACTCTGGATGTGAGGAGCGGTGAACTCGTCCAGCTCGACGCCCTGCTCCTGGGCGCCGCGGATGGTCTTGTCGTCGACGTCGGTGAGGTTCATCACCTGCTGCACGTCGTAGCCCAGGTAGCGCAGGGCACGGCGCAGCAGATCCTCGAAGAGGAAGGTGCGGAGATTGCCGATGTGCACCGTGTTGTAGACCGTGGGGCCACAGGTGTAGAGCCGCACCTGACCCTCGGTGAGGGGCTCGAAAGGCTCGAGTTTGCGCCCCATGGTGTTGTAGAAAACCGGTTGTTTCACGCCTCTCTCCCCCATCGTCCGCACTCAGCGGATGCAAGAACAAAGCGGCCCGCTGCAGGGCCGGTGATCACAGCTGAACCTGGACCGTACCGCCGCCGAAGGCGACTCCCGGTAGCCCCAGGCCCTGATTGTCAAAGGCCTGGCTGGCGGCGAACGTGAGCGAGCCGGAGCCCGAGCCCACGGCGGTGAAGCGCAGGGTCATGAGGTCTCCGCTGCCGCCGATGCCGCCGGCGGCACCCAGCCGGGTCAAGCCGACCACCAGGTTGCCCGCCGGAGACTCCTGCACCTGAAACGAGGTCTGCACGCCGCCGGAAGCCAGGAACGCGCCCTCCATGGCGTCCTCGAAGCGCAGCAGATTGCTCGGGAAGTCGAGGTCGAAGGACAGGCCGTAGAGCCCGTCGACGCTGTTGGCTCGCAGCTCCAACAACAGCTCGGTGTTGCTGGCGTTGGTGCGAGTCAGCGTGATGCTGTTGATGGCGGAGGTGCTGGAAGGCGAGAAGGTCAGGCTCGCCGAGGGTGGGGTGGGCCCGCCGCCACCACCACCGCCGCCTCCCCCACCGCCGCCTCCGCAGGCCGCGGAAACGAGGATGAGGACGAGCAGGGCGATCAGGCTGATCGAAAATGGGGAGCTACGCTTCAACGGGACACCTCCTGGGGCTGACGACTGAGCTTCTTGAGCTGACGCTTGACTCGCTCTCGGCGCAGGCCGCGCAAATAATCGACGAAGAGCACACCGTCGAGGTGGTCGACTTCGTGGCAGATGGCGCGAGCCAGCCAATCCTCCGCCTCCATCTCGAAGGCTTCTCCCTCGAGATTCTGGGCGGCGACCTTGATGCGGTAGGGGCGGGTCACCTTGTCGGTGATGTTGGGGATGGACAGGCAGCCTTCCACCGCCGTGTCCTTCCCATCCTCCTCCAAGATCACCGGATTGACGAAGACGAAGAGTTGCTCCGGATCCTCCCCCACCGACAAATCCACCAGCGCCAGCCGCTGCTCGATGCCCACCTGAGGCGCCGCCAGGCCGACCCCTGGGGCTTCGTGCATGGTCTGGGTCATGTCCTTCACCAGCTGCTGGAGCTCTTCATCGAAGCGCTCCACCGGCGGGCACTTCACCCGGAGCACCGGGTCGGGAAAGATGCGGATGGGCAGCAAGGCCATGGAAACCTCCGGATCACCACCGCAGCCTCGCCCCGGGACCCAGCGCCCCGAGAACGGTGTACGGCGTCGTGCGTCGAGGAACGGCCGGGACTTGACAAGGAAGGCCGGAAAGGCCAGCCCGTTCGATGCCTCCGATCCACGCCTCAAAGCGGGTAGGGTATCAGGGAGAAGCGGGCGCTGTCCGCCCCTACATGCTGCTGAAGGTGAAAAGCCCCAAGGGGCCCTATTGGGGTTCGGGAAGCTATCCTTTGAGCTTGAGCACCGCTTCGCGCACCAGATCGTCGGACCGCTGGTCCCGCAGAGCGTTCAGCAACCGCTTGGGATCCGGATTGCCCGTCAGCAGCCCTTCGAGCTTGGCCCGTTCCAGCTGCAGCGTTACCGCGGGCTCGATGATCACGTAGCGCGCGGGCCAAGGCTCCTGGGCCAGCAACGTCGACTCCCCGACGATGTCCCCGGGACCGAAGAGGCGCATCTGGATCTCCTCCCCGTCCACCACCGCCCGAGCCTCCATTTGCCCCCGGACCAGCAGTACCAGCTTGGATTCCGCCGAACCCGGCTCCGCCACCACCGTCCCCGGATCCAGATGATCCAAGCTCATGGAGGCAAACAGCCGGTGCAGCTGGCCACCGTCGAGCAGACGCACCACCGAGCTGCGCACCAGCTGATTCCACAGGCCTTGAAGCTCGATCACCGAGCTGCCCGCCTCCACCGAGTCCCCTAGCCCCTCCTGAAGCCCCGCCATGGCGCTCTCCCGCACCTGCTCGAGGCGCTTGCGCTGACGAATGCGCTCGATCTTCAGCGGTAGCTCCTCGTTCATGGGAACCATCCGATAGACCTTTTGCAGCAGAGCGACGCCCTTGTCGAAAAAGCCGTCGGAGGCGTATTCCTCGGCGACGAAGACGTATTGATCCACTGCCTTCTGGACCTGCTTCTGCTCCAGGTAGACCTCCGCCAGCTTCAAGTGCGACCGCAGATCTTTGGGATGATTCTTGAGCCGGGCATGCAGCTTCCCCTCGGCCTCGTCGTAGCGTTCGAGGACGATGAGATCGTCGATGGTGTAGTCCTGATCGTCGGCGGACTTTCGGGATCCAAAAAGCTTCTTGAGAACCACTGGAGCTCCTGGGGGGGCCTGGGTTCTTCGTCGGGGCTGCGAGCGTTCCTCGAAGGCTCTGCGCTGAATTCTGAGGCCGAAGCGCTGCCCCGGGCTCGTCTTCGTCACCTTTTGAGGACGGCGACCCGGGACCGAAGTGTGATCATCGGAGGACGCTATCGCTACTGAATTATAGTCAAAACTCGTAAGAAGGCGCGGTGACGTCCTTGGTACAGCCCTTGCAACTCTATTAGGGCAGATAGACTTTGCGGGCGGCCAACCAACCCGCAGGGCAAGGAGGTTCACGATCATGAGATGGCACAACCACAACACCTCGAGAAACCCCGGGCGTCACGCTCCGGCGATTCTCCCTCTCCGAGCGAACCAGGGCTCCGCCCTTTTGGCGTTCTGCGCTCTGGCCCTATCGCTGATGGCCCTATCGCTGGTGGCACTGCCGAATCCGGCCCTGGCGGAGGCGGTGTATCCCACCGAGGAGAACACCGAGCCCACAGGCTACGACACCGGCTACAGCTACTTCAAGGAAGTGGAGGGCAACGCCACCCTCTTCCAGGGAGGTGACGGAGAGCGCCAGGAGGTGGAAGTCCACCAGCCGGTGCTCTCCGGAGACCGCGTCTACACCTCCCCCGGAGCGCGGCTGGAGATCGTGCTCTCGGATTACAACCTGCTGCGCCTGGACGGCGATACCGAGGTCTCCTTCGAGGCCATCGCCTACTCGCCGGCCAGCGAGGATCGGGTGACCATCCTGAATCTGCGCCAGGGCAACTTGCAGCTGGTGGTGGCGGACGACGCCCTGGGCGATGAGCTACCGCGCTTCTACACCGGCAACAGCACCATCTATCTCCACAAGGCGGGCAACTACCGGCTCACCGCCGGCACCGACGATTGGTCGGCGTTGGTGGTGCGGGAAGGCTACGCCGAGGTGGTGGCGAACCGGGGCTCCCTGGTGGTCCGTAGCGGCGAGGAAGCGAGCGTCGAAGGCCGCCGCAGTCCGCGCACGGAGCTCGTCCGAGCCGGTCCGCTGGACGGCCTCGAACGCTGGGGCGACGACCTCTACCGAGCGGTGGACGAGCTGCCCTACGTCGACGAAGACCTGCGCTACGCCGCCTCCGGCCTGGATGACCACGGCAAGTGGCTGCGGGTCGACGGCCGCTATGGTTGGCGCCCGCGCTACTCCGGGGATTGGCGCCCGTATTGGAAGGGCCGCTGGACCCACACCCCCGCCGGTCTCTACTGGGTCTCCTACGAGCCCTGGGGTGCGGTGCCCTACCACTACGGTTATTGGGACTATCTGGACCTGCACGGCTGGGTGTGGTTCCCGGGCAATCGCTTCTCCCCCGCCTATGTGCACTGGTATTGGGGAGACGGCTATGCCGGATGGATCCCCAGCGGCCTCTACGTGAGCTACTACCGCGGACGCTACGGTAGCCGCTTCGGCCTCGGCTGGGGAGTCTACGGCTGGGCCGGCGGTAGCTGGGATCCGTTCTATGACTGGTACTTCTGCCCGACGCGCTACCTGGGCCATCGCCGGCAGTGGAATCATCACTACACCGGCCGCTCGCTGCGCCGTCACACCGGCTGGCGCGAGGTGCCCCGAGGCATCATCACCACCGACACCCGCCGTCTCGACCCGGACCACTGGCGCAATGATCGCGATGTGCGCGACGTCCTGCTGGCTCAGGAACGGGATCGCCGGGGTGTCGAAGATCTGCCGGACGTCACCTCCTACATCGCCCGCGAGCCGCGGCTGACGCCGGAGGTCCAGCGTCGGGTGCGGGATCCCCTACCGGTGGTGACGGAGAGCTCGCGGCGCGGCAACGGTGTCCCCGCCGAGGCTCGCCGAGCCACCGACAGCGGTCGTACCGGTGCCGGTTCTGCCAGCCCGGGCTCCGCCGGCACGGTGCAGCGCCAGCGGGTGGACTCCCGCGACGGTGCCCGCACTGGCGCCCCGAACAACGGCGTGGCCACCGGCGGTGAAAGCAGCCGCGGCCGAGCCGACTCCGGCAGCGTGACTCGCAGCACCGGCCGTCGCACCGACACCGCTCGGCCGACGCCCAGCCGGCCGGAAGCCACCCGGCCGGAAGCCACCCGGCCAGAGACCTCCCGGCCGGACGAGGGTCGCTCCGACGTGAGTCGGTCGGATCGAGGCCGACCCAGCACCGTCCGGCCCAGCGACCGCGCCCGCAGCGGCAGCGGCACGCCGGCGAGCCGGGAGGACAGCGCAGATCGCTCGCGCTCCTCCGACCGCAGCGGCGAGGTGTCGCGGGCGCCGGCCCGGCGCTCCGACTCCGGCACTGCCCGGGAGAGCTCCAGCGCCAGAGAAAGCTCCCGAGACAACGGTCGAGAGAGCTCCAGCGCGCGGGAAAGCTCCAGAGACAGCGGTCGCGAGAGTTCCAGTGCGCGGGAAGGTTCCAGTGCACGGGAAAGCTCCCGCGGCAGCAGTGCCCGCGAGCAACCTCAGCGCCGGGAGAGCGAGCCCAAGAAGGCTCAGCCGCGCCAGCGCACCGAGCGCCCCACCACTCCGCCGCCGGCTTCCCGTTCCCGGGCTCGGGACAGTGCCCGCTCCCGGGACGACGATGGCGGACGCTCGAACCAGAGCAGCCGCTCTTCCACCCGCCGCCCCGAGACGGTCCGCCCTTGGGCGGATTCGTCCCGGGGTAGCTCCGCCCGCGGCGCGTCGCCGAGCCGTTCCCGATCCTCGGCGACCACCCGCAGCGCACCATCCCGTCAGCGGTCCAGCTCGGCGTCCCGGGGTACGACCAGCCGCCGGTCGTCGAGCTCGACCCGCAGCGCACCCCAGCGCCAGCGCTCCCAGCCGTCCGCTCGGAGCTCTGCGCCCAGCCGATCCCGATCCTCTGCCAGCAGCTCTTCATCGAGCCGGTCCCGGTCGTCGGCTCGAAGCTCGGCACCGTCTCGGTCACGGTCCTCGGCCAGAAGCTCGGCACCGAGCCGTTCCCGGTCCTCCACCAGGAGCTCCGCGCCGTCTCGGTCGAGATCCTCGGCCAATCGCTCTGCGCCCAGCCGGTCCCGGTCGTCGGCTCGAAGCTCGGCACCGTCTCGGTCGCGGTCCTCGGCCAGCAGCTCGTCGCCGAGCCGCTCCCGGTCTTCCGCCAGAAGCTCGGCGCCGTCTCGGTCGAGATCCTCGGCCAGTAGCTCCTCCTCGGGCCGCTCCCGGTCCTCCGCCAGGAGCTCCTCCGGAAGATCTTCGTCGAGGTCGTCCGCCCGTAGCTCTTCGAGCAGGTCTTCATCGCGGTCGTCCGCCCGCAGCTCCTCCGGGAGCCGCTCGCGGTCGTCGGCGAAATCCTCCTCGCGGGGCGGCGGCTCGTCCCGCAAGGCTTCCGGCCGCGCCCAGCGGCGCAGCGGAGGTGGGGGTGGCGCTCCGTAGCGCTTTGACCTTCTAGGCCCGCTGGCGGTGTGGGGCGGCAAGCATCTCGGGGATCGAATAGAATTCACGGGATGCACCGCTTCGCACCGCTTCTGCGTTTTCTCTTCGTTCAGTACTGCATGACCGCCGGCATCTTGCTGGTGGTCATCCCGTGGAGCCGAGTCTGGGATCGCCTGGTGCTCGAGTTCGCTCAATACCCCTTCTTCCCCTTCCTCCAGCTGCCCCACTTCCGTGCCGCCGTGGCCGGCTTTGGCCTGGTGCACTTCGTGTGGGGAATCCACGACCTTTACTTGCTACTCAGCCGACGGGAGCTCGATCATGGCGAAAGCGCTTCCTGAATTATTGGCCATCAGTGACCTCCGCAGCCTCCAGGGCAGGACCCCGGAAGCCTGGTTGGAGGAGATCGCGAAGGACGGCGTCCGGGGCTTGTTGCTGCGGGAGAAGCACCTCGCCGAGAGGGAGCTCTACGAGCTGGCCTCCTTCGCCCGACAATGCCTGGCACCCCCGGCGGTGGTGCTGCTCCACGGAGCGATGTTGCCGGAGGAGGAGGCCCTGCTGGCGGTGGCGCGGGCCACCGGTTGCGACGGCATCCACCTGGCCTCCGGCCCCGAATCCCCGTCGTCGCGGCTGCTCCGGCTGCGCGAGAGCCATGGTGCGGAGATCATCCTCGGCGCCTCCACCCACCACGCCGGCGAGGTCGCCGACGCCGCCGAGAGCGGAGCCGACTATGTCTTCTTCGGCCCCGTCTACCCAACCCCCAGCAAGGCTCCCTTCGGCCCGCCACCGGGTCTCGCGGGACTGCTCCAGGCCTTGGAGACCACCCAACCGGGGCATCCGGCGGAAGGCTTGGCGGTCTACGCCCTGGGCGGTGTCAACGCCGAACGGCTGTCAGAGCTCGCCGAGGCCGGCGCCCACGGTGCTGCCGCCATTCGCATGTTTCAGGATCCCGAGCAGCGGCGCCAGGCGCTGAGCCACGCTCCCCTCTTCCGCCGCGGCTGATCGTCCGCCGGACCTCAGCAGAATCGATCCCGTGACCGAACCCGTCCAGCGCATCGCGGACCAGGCCGGAGAGCGCCTGGACCGCTTTCTCAGCCGCGCTCTCGAGGAACCGCGCAATCAAGTCCAACGCTGGATCCGAGACGGCTTGGTGACGGTGGACGGGCAGCCGGCGGCCAAGGTGTCCCAGGCCCTGGAGGTGGGCCAGAAGGTGGATTGCACGCCGCCGGAGCCGACGGAGGAGCGCATCGAGCCGGAAGAGGGCGCGCTGGAGGTGCTCTACGAGGATTCGTGGCTGGTGGTGCTCAACAAGCCCGCCGGTCTGGTGGTGCACCCCGGCGCCGGCCAAACCACCGGCACCCTCGCCCACCGGCTCTTGGCCCGCTATCCGGAGATGGCGGGGGTCGGTGGCCCCGGGCGGCCGGGCATCGTCCATCGCCTGGACCAGGGCACCACCGGCGTCATGGTGGTGGCCCGCACCGCCGCCGCCTACCGCGCCCTCAGCCAGGCCTTCGCCGAGCGGCAGGTCGACAAGACCTACCTGGCGCTGGTCTACGGCAAGCCTGCCGAGGGCAGCGGGCGCATCGAGACTGCTTTGGGCCGCCATCCCCAGCGCCGCAAGGAGATGACGGTACGCCCCGGCGGGCGCCCGGCCCTGACGGACTATCGCACCCTGGCGGCGGCCAACGGCGTCGCCCTATTGGAGGTCGACCTGGGCACCGGCCGCACCCATCAGATCCGAGTCCACCTGAAGAGCATCGGCCACCCCCTGGTGGGCGACCCCACCTACGGCGAGCGGCGCTGGAAGGGGATCACGGGCCGTGCCCGGGCCGCACTACGCACCTTCCCCCGCCCCGCCCTCCACGCCTGGAAGCTCGGCTTGGCTCATCCTGAGGATGGCTCTCCCCGGCACTGGGAAGCCCCGGTGCCGGAAGATCTTTTGCAGCTGTGGGAGAAGGTATCGGAGGAGCCGTGGCCGACTGGTGAGAAGTGAATGTTGTCTCTTGCCTTTGCGGGAATGAAAGGGAGAATCTGAAAAGAGCCGATGCAGCAGGAAATGCCTGTGGTCTCGGCACCTTCGCCCGGGGATCCAATCCCCGGGCTACTCAGTTTCCGCCGGCTCTGCCGGCTCCGGAGCGCGAGATCGGTCGATAGAGATTCTGGGAGCCGGATTCATCCGGCGGCGTCCTGGGTAGCCCCGGGATTGATCCCGGGGCGGGGCTCGGATCGCAACCTCCCGTGCAAGTCCATCGGCAAACGAACCAAGACGAGATCAGCTGACCGTGAACTCGATCATGTCCTCGAGGGCCCGGTAGCGGCGGTCCTGGGATTCGGCCACCGGCGCGCAGGTGATCTCGCCCTGGTAGGTGTTGACGCCGTTGCGCAGGCCGATGTCCTCGCTCACCGCCTTCTCCACTCCCTTGTTGGCCAGCGCCAGGGCGTAGGGCATGGTGGCGTTGTTGAGGGCGAAGGTGGAGGTACGGGGCACGGCGCCGGGCATGTTGGTGACGCAGTAGTGCACCACGCCCTCCTCGACATAGGTGGGATTCGAATGGGTGGTGGGCCGGGTGGTCTCGAAGCAACCGCCCTGATCCACCGCCACGTCCACCGCCACCGCTCCCTTCTTCATCACGTGCATCATCTCGCGGGTGATCAGCTTGGGCGCCGAGCGGCCGGGGATCAGCACCGCGCCGATGAGCAAGTCCGCCCGGGACAGAGCTGCGCGAATATTGTGATGGTTGCTCGCCAGGGTGGTGATCTGACCGTCGAAGACGTCGTCGATCCAGCGCATGCGTTCCAGGTTGGTCTCCAGGATGGTGACCCGGGCGCCGAAGCCCAGGGCGATGCGGGCGGAGTTGAGGCCCACGATGCCGCCGCCGATGATGATCACATCCCCCGGCGGCACTCCCGGAACGCCGCAGAGCAGCGTGCCGCGGCCCCCGGTGGTGCGCTTGAGGAAGTTGGCGCCCACCAGCACCGCCATGCGCCCCGCCACCTCCGACATGGGCACCAGCAGCGGCAGATGGCCGTGGCGGTCGGTGATGGTCTCGTAGGCGATACCGGTGACCTTGCGCTCCAGCAGCACGTCGGTGAGCTCCGTCAGGGGCGCCAGGTGGAGATAAGTGAAGAGGGTTTGCCCCTCCTGCATCCGGGAAAACTCCTCCTCCACCGGCTCCTTGACCTTGACCACCATCTCCGCCCGCTCCCAGACGGCGTCGGCAGTGGGGAGGATCGAAGCGCCGACCTCCTCGTACTCGTGATCGCTGATGTCGCTGCCGAGACCGGCCCCGGCCTGGACGAAGACCTCGTGACCGGCGTCCACCAGGGCGTGCACCGCCGCGGGGATCAAACCGACGCGATACTCGTGATCCTTGACTTCCTTGGGGATTCCAACCCTCATGCCTTGCCCTTTCTGGCTCCACCGCCGGTGCTGCTACTCCCTTTATTCGCTCCCCCGGAAGCTCCGCTGTCGTCGCCGGGCTTCTGGGCCTGCTTCTTCTGGGCCTGGCTATCCGACCCGCCACTGCCCGCAGCTTGGCCACCACCGGAGCTTCCCTTCGGGGCCGACGACCGGCCGGCGCTGTTCATATCAACGCCCCCCTTGAAGAAAGCGCCCTCGGCGATCACCACCCGGGCCGCGGAGATATCCCCTTCCAGCGAACCGGTGGCGAGAACCTCGACCCGCTCCCGGCCCCGGACGTTGCCGTGCACCGTCCCCTCGATGCGCACCGCCATCGCCTCGACCTCTCCCTTCACCTGCCCTTCCCGGCCGATGGTGACGGAGCTATCGAGCTGAATCCGCCCTTCGAGCTGACCGTCCACCAACACCTCGGTGTCGCCGGTGATCTCCCCAACGACCCGGGATCCGGCGGCGATGTGGGTCGGGCCCTTGCGCGCTGCCGGGCTGGGAACGTCTCGAGGCGGTCGGGGTCTGGGAGGGGTGGATGATTCGGGGCTGGGATTGTCGCGGCGAAAAATGGCCATCGGAGAAGAGCTCCGTATTCGGGTCAATTGGCAGTTCACCCAGATCTCGGCCAAAGCCAAGCCCAGGCTCTCCTGGAAAGTCTGGAGAGGCGAAGAAGAACATGGAGCGGGCAACGGGACTCGAACCCGCGACATCAAGCTTGGGAAGCTTGCACTCTACCAGCTGAGTTATGCCCGCTCAGTAAATCGCTATCGGGTGGAACTTAGCGCATGCTCTCAGCGCCGGTCAAGGGCATCTTCCCGGTTCAACACGCCCTTGCCAAACCGAATCGGCAAGCTATACTGGCAGGTGACCATGAGACCAACGAGTACCGACAACGGAAGCAAAAAGAGCCAGAGCCCGCTGTACTTTTTCCCGGAGCAAGAGATCACCGAGGAAGAGCTGCAAGAGATCCTTGCCGGCGAGGATCAAGAGCGGCGAGCCTGGGCCATCTCTCACCTGCTTCGCTATGCCCAATGGGAAGACATCTGGGCTTATGTAAGCCGAGACGAAGTCCGCGAGATCTTCCCGGATCTAGACCTACCGGAAAACCTTCGCGCCGCCTGGGCGCGCATGCTCAAAGTCGAAGCCCCAGTAGGCTAAGCCCTTACCCGGCGGATCCTCTTTCCCCCGGCCGAGGCCGTCCCCTCTCCCCTGCCCGAACCGCTTGCTCCTCAACCTGCAAGTCCGCTCAGCTTCTAGTCAGCTGACCTGAACGCAATGCCGGTGGCCGACCCGACGCTCGGCCGGCCACCGTGCCCAGGCCTCCAGGATCAGTCGCCGTCGAGGAGGTTCCCCAGGCCGCCGACGGCGTCGAGGATCGAGCCCTCGCCCTTGCGGCGGCCGCCGGTCTGGGGAGCGGCGGCGAAGACGCGGCCGGCGAGACGGCTGAACGGCAGGCTCTGGAGCCAGATGCGCCCCGGGCCGG
Organism: Acidobacteriota bacterium; assembly: GCA_034211275.1. Classification (NCBI taxonomy): domain Bacteria; kingdom Pseudomonadati; phylum Acidobacteriota; species Acidobacteriota bacterium. Next base: position 25,046 of record JAXHTF010000046.1, on the reverse strand, counting down.
TGAGGGTGGCGTAGAACAGACCCTCACCGCCGAAGACGGCGGTCTTGATGCCGCCGACGAATTGGATGTCGTAGTTCACTCGCTCCTCGAAGGCGACGATGCAGCCGGTGTCCACCCGAAGGCTCTCGCCGGGCTCCAGATCGCGGCTCAGAATCGTACCGCCGGCGTGGACGAAGCTCAGGCCGTCCCCCTCCAGCTTCTGCAGGATGAAGCCTTCGCCACCGAAGAAGCCGGCGCCGAGCTTGCGCTGCAGGGCAATGCCCACGGAGATGCCCTTGGCGGCGGCCAGGAAGGCATCCTTCTGGCACAGCAGGCTGCCGTTGTGGTCCGACAGATCGATGGCCAGGATCTTGCCCGGGTAGGGCGACGCGAAGGCTACCTTCTGGCGCTGATGACCGACGTTGGCGAAGATGGTCATGAACAGCGACTCGCCGGTGAGCAGGCGCTTGCCGGCGCCGAGGAATTTGCCCATCAGGCCGCCGCCGTCGCTCTTGGCGGAGCCGTCACCGAAGATGGTCTCCATCTTGATCCCCGGGTCCATGTACATCATGCCGCCGGCTTCTGCGATGCACGCTTCCTGGGGATCGAGGGTGATCTCGACAAATTGCATCTCGGAGCCAAAGAGCTCGTAGTCGATCTCGTGGGAGGTACGGTGGGCGGTGGACGGAGGCGGCGGCGGTGCCACGGCGGTGCCCAAGGCCCCGGCGAATTCGTCCCGGTCACCGATGGTGCTCCAGCCGTCCATTCCCTGCCGGAAGACGTGGGTGCTGCGGTCGTAACGTCCCTCCCGCAGCCCGGCGACCACATCCTCCAACGTGAACGGGCCCTGCTGCTGTCCCTGCACTGCGACGTACCAGACCTGACCTTCACTCATCAGACGATCTCTCCTTGTATGTATCCAAGATGTTTTCTAGCTAGATTTGCATACCCCAGTAGGCTACCCCACCCCGGCCCTCAGCGACAAAACCGCTTCCAATCCGAGGTCGGCGCCCTCGAGGTAGTGGGCCTGCTTCGAATCCTATGAAGACTACGGCCCGGCACCGGCCCGCGTTTCACGGCGGCCTCTCACGGAATCGGCTTCACGGGATCGGCTTCACGGGATCGGCTTCACGGGATCGGCTCGAAGAGCACCTCGAAGACCTTGGGCCACAATTTACCCGTCAGCAGCCAGGTGCCGGTCTCCGGGCGGTAGGCGATGCCGTTGAGGACTTCCGCCGCGGCCCGGGCCCGGGGATCGAGAAGGCCGGAGGCGTCGATGACGCCGGTGACCCGGCCGTCCCGGGGATCGATGCGCACCAGGCTGTCGGCGCCGTAAATGTTGGCGTAGACCATGCCGTCGACGCATTCGAGCTCGTTGAGGCCGCGCTGGGGGCGCCCCTCCAACGTCACCGGCATCTCCCCGAGGGGAGCAAAGCCCTCCGGATCGAAAAAGCGCAGTCGAGCCTGGCCGTCGGAGAAGATCAGCCGCTCACCGTCGTAACATAGTCCCCAGCCCTCGCCCCGATAGGAGAAGCGTCCGATCTCCTCAAAGCTTTCGCGGTCGAGGATAAAGCCCGTCTCGGCCTGCCAGGTGAGCAGGAAGAGGCGCTCCCCCACCAGCGCCAATCCTTCGCCGAAGAGATGCTCCGCCAAGGCGAAGCGGTGCTCTAACTGGCCGGTCTTCAGATTCACCCGCCGCACCGAAGAGCGGCCGTGGAGGCCGGTGCTCTCGTAGAGTTCCCCGCCGTGCCACAGCAGCCCCTGGGTGTAGGCACCGGGGTCGTGGGGGTACTCGGCCACGGCGCGCACCCGCAGCCGCTCGACGGGGGCCGGCGTAGCGGCCCTTTCGGAAGCCCTCGTGGAGGCTTTCGAGGAGGCTACTGCTGTCTGCTGTCGGGATGCCGTCGACCGTTCCCCGGGCTCTTCCACTGTCTCGGAGCCGGCCGGGCTCAGGAGCATGACGGCGCCGGCGAGGGCCGCCACCGCCAACCCTCCCAAGAGCAGCCGGCCCCGGGGACTCAACCCTCGGGCTCCTCGTCGGACATCCCGAGGGCACCGGCATAGTCCAGGCGCCAGTCCGGAAGCTCCGCGTCCCGCTGATCACCGGGCGCCAGATAGTGCTTGAACCAGCGCAGCGCCCGCAGGGTGTAGTCCAGCCGCGCCGCCGCCTTGCGGTTGCCGTGGGGCTCACCGGGATAGACGACGTGGCGCACCGGCGCGTTGCCGGCGATCTTGAGGGCTCGATAGAGCTCCAGAGATTGCTCCGGATGGACCCGCTCGTCGGAGTCACCGTGGGCGATGAGCAGCGGCGTCTCTCCCTTTTGAGCGTGGTAGATGGGGCTGCGCTCGAGGAAGAACTGCCAGTCGTCCCAAACCCGCCGGCGCTGGTGCACCAGGACCATCTCCTCCGGGATATCGGTGTTGAAGGCCTTGGACAGATTGTTGGAGATGCCTACGAACATCACCCCGGCGGCGTAGCGCTCGGTGTAGTAGGTAGCTCCCCAGGCGGTGGCGAAACCGCCGTAGGAGCCGCCCATGATGCCCACCCGATCCTTGTCCACCAGGCCGCGCTCCACCAGGTAGTCGACGCCGTCCACCAGATCGTCGAACTCCTTGCCCGCGGGGTCGCCCTGGTGCTCCTTGGCGAAGGCCACGCCGCGGCCGGTGCTGCCGCGGTAGTTGATCAGCGCCACCCCCATGCCCTCGGCCGCCGCCATCTGGCCCAGCCGCGAATAGGAGGTCAGCCAGCCGTTGCAGTAGTGGGATTCGGGGCCGCCGTGGACGTCGTTGATCAGCGGGAAGCGCTCCCCGTCCGCCCCGCCCAAGGGACGGATCAGGATTCCCTCGATGGTCTTGCCGTCTCGGGCTTCATAGCTGAACGCCTCCTGAGGCGCCAGCTCGCGCTCCGCCAGCCAGGGGTTGTGATGAGTCAGGCGGCGGGGACCGTCTGTGGCCAGCAGGTAGAGCTCCGAGGGATGGGCGGCGGTGTCCCCGGTGAGAGCGACGGTGGAGCCGTCGGCACCGATCTCGATGGAGTCCCAACAGCCCTCGCCGCCGGCGACCACGACGCTGTGGTCACCGCCTACGGAGACCTCCCAGACGGCGTGCTCGACGCTCTCGGCGACCACCGCCAGCAGGGTCTGGTCGTTCTTCCAGACGAAGTCCACGAAATCACCCTCGAGGCCCGGCATCAGGTAGGTCATGGCGCCACTGGCAGCGTCCACCAAGGCCAGCCGCCCATCGCTGGGATCGTTCTCATCCGCCGCCGACAGCATCGCCAGGCGCTTGCCATCGGGGCTCCAGGCGACGCGCCCCAGCTTGCCCGGGTTGTCCACCCCGGCGAGCACCTCGCCGGTGGCGGAAACGAGCTTGACCTTGCGGCTGGTGTATTCGTCGTCCACCGCCGGGGTGGGCTGTAGGGCGACCGCCAGCCGGTCGCCTTTGGGGGACCAGTGGAGCTCCGAAGCGGTGCCCGGAAGGTCCAGCCGGCGAGGCTCTCCGGCGTCCTCACCGAGAGCGGCGATCCACACCTTGACGTCCCGCCAATCCTCCTCGAAGACGATCTGGTTGAAGCCCTTCTCCCGCGCCTCCTTCAGCTCTTCGGGTTCCGGATCCTCCGCCAGAAAGGCGACCTTCTCACCGTCGGGGCTGAGGCTGTAACCGGCGATGTCGCCCTCGTGGCTGAGGAGCTTGCGCGCCTCGCCGCCGCCGATGGGGATCGCCCACAAACCGCGATGCTCGTCGTCGCCGCGCTTGACCAGGAAGGTGATGGACTGGCCGTCGGGAGTCCAGGCGATGGACCCCAGGCGCTCCTGGCCGGTCACGAAGGGGCGGCTCTCTCCGTCACCGTCCACCACGTAGAGCTGGCGCCAGGCCGTGCCGTTCTCATCCTCCAGAGGATGCCGGGGTACATCCCGGAGGTAGGCCACCAGACTGCCGTCAGGAGAAACCGCGGACTCCTCCACCGCCTCCAAGCGGATCACGTCCGCAGGGGTGAGCCCCGACGCGGCGGCGGGTACGGATACACAGACGGCGACGGCGGCGAGCACCGCCAGGAGCCAGAAGCCAGGGGCCAGGAACTTGCAATTCATCGAGTCAAACCTCCGCAGGTCTGGTCGAGCCTCAGGGAGAGGCTCGGGCAGAGTTGGGTTCTCCGCGCGGCATGTTGAGTGAAAACCGGCAGGACGAGCGCTCTTCCTATGGTATCCCAGCTCCCGGGCGCAGGTCTAAGACGATCTTGGTGTGCCCGAGGAGGGCGGGGCGGCCCCCAATCCGGCGCATCAGGGCTCAGAGGGTTGGGACTCCGGGTTCCACACCTGGGCGCGGGACTCCAGCGGCGAGCCATCCGGAAGCAAGAAGGAGGCCCGGGGCATGAGCTCCAGCGGACCGCTGGTGCGGCGGAGCACGATGTCGCCGGTGCTGACTTCCGCCCCGGGCTCCAGAATCGGCCGGAAGAGGCGCAGCAGGTGCGCTTGGCGAAGGCTCACCGAGAGCTCTCCCCGGGCATCCGCCCGCAGCAGTTGATAGCGCTGGAAATCCCCCGGTTCCGCGGACAGGATGACCGCTCCGCTGACGTCCAGATCCAGGTGATTGGCGTCGAGGAAGATGAGCTCGCTGGTGCGCACGGTGGGGTTGCGCAGCACCAGCCGCACCCGCAGGCGGTCGCCCTCGGTGACCACGGGAACGACCTCCACCTCCAGCCGCGGATCCTCCTCCGTAGGGCTCAGAGCCGCGGTCAGAACTTCCACCGAAGGGGTCAGCTCTTCCTCGGCGGTGGGCCGTCGGAAATAGAGCTGGCCCTGCCAATACTCCAGATCCCGCGCTGACAGCCGGCGGCGCAGCTCGCGCAGATACTCGTAGCTCAGCCCCTGAACCCGCACCCGTTCCCCGATGCCCAGCCGCCAGTCCCCAAGCCGCGTCGGCGCCTCGACCCGGAAGTCGTAGCGCCGGCAGTCCAGGCCCAGGAGCACGAAGCCCGACTCCAGGTCCAGCCGCGGATGCAGGGCCAAGCGGGAGAGATTGCCGTCGGTGCGCCGGCCCAGCACTTCGCCGCGGCGGCTCAGATGCTCGATGGTGTTGAGGGTCACCACCCCGACCAGGTAGGGGGTTTCGAGGGCTTCCATACGCTCCAGCGCGGCATCGACCACCGCCAGATCCCAAGCCTCGTCCCGCCGAGGGTGCCGCGGGCGGTTGCCGTACAGCCACGGCACCAACAAGTCCACCGTATCCGCCAGCGCCGGTAGCGTCTCCAGCTCCAGCCAGGGAGCCTGGAGGCCGACGGAGAGGTAGCGCTGGCCGGTGAGGCCCTTGCGCAACAGGGCGAGGGTGGCGGCGAGGCTCTCGAGCATCTCCTCCGGAGCCCCTGGGGCCGCCAGCTCGAGATGGAAGCCCTGAACGATCAAACCCTCGTCCTCGGCCCGGAAGGCGAGGCTCACCAGCTCCCGCTCCAGCGCCTGGGCGTTCTCCTCCGCCCGCTCCACCGACGATGCCCACGCCCCCCGCACCACCAGGCTCGCGGAGGTGCGCAGGGGCATGGCCGGCAAGCGATGTTGTAGCAGCCGGGGCGAGGCGCCGTCCCACTCCAGGGTGGCAGCTTCGACGAAGATCTCACCGACGCCGGCGCGGGCGAGGGCTGAAACCTGGGGAATGTTGAGGCCCTGGTCGGCAAGCTTGGCGGCAGCGTCGGCGACTCCCTCCAAGCCCACCGGCGGTGCCTGGGCGGAAACCCAGAGCGCAGAGCCCGCCGGGCGATCCACCGCGGAGCCCGGGCCGCCACAGCCAGCGAGGCAGCCGACGCTGCCGATGAGGGCGGCCACCAAGAGTCCTCGCAGCAGGGAAACGAGAGAAGGGTTGAAAATGCTCACGATAGAGGGATTGTAATGCCTACTTCCAATCCGCCGCCGGGACGATTGCGTGCCACGATGGTGCCACCGTGTTCCTCCGCCACCCGGCGAGCGATGGGCAACCCCAGGCCGGTCCCGGTGTCGTGGGTGGAAAAGTAGGGATCGAAGATGCGTCCCAGGAGCGCCGGATCGACGCCAGGACCGGTGTCGGACACGGTGATGCGGGCGTCCCCGTTGGCGGCCTCCAGGCCCACCTCTACCCGGCCGCCGCCGGCGCTGGCGCGCACCGCGTTCTCCAGCAGGTTGCGCACCGCCCGCCCCAACAGCCGAGCGTCGAAGCGCGCTTCCAGCGGCTCCGGCGGAGCGTCGAAGGTCACCTCCACTCCCGGCGGCGGGGCCGCCCGATAGCTCTCCGCCAGCTCCTCCACCGTCTGCCGCAGATCTCCCCGTTTGGGATCGATGCGCAACAGCGAGCTGTAGGTGGAGAATTCGGAGGCGATCTGCTGCAACTCGTCCACCTGGCGCAGGATGTTGCGGTTGCAGCGCTCGAAGACGGCGTCGAATTGCTCCGGGTCGTGGCCATGGACCAGCTGCATATGCTCGGCGGAGAGGCGGATGGGGGTCAGCGGGTTCTTGATCTCGTGGGCGATGATGCGGGCCATCTCGGCCCAGGCCTGCAGCCGTTGCCCCCGCAGCACCTCGGTGACGTCCTCCACCACCAGCAGGCTCGACGGCTCGCCGCTGCCGGGTACCTCCACCAGCACCAGGGACCACTCTTTCTCCTGCCCCTCCTCGCCCGCCAGCCGCACCGTGGCCGGAGCCCCGGACATCCCCTCCTGGCGCCGCGCCAACGCCTCTGCCACCGGCTCCAGCGGCGGAGAGCGTCGCAACGCCTCCTCGATGGGCTCCCCTACTTCCACTCCCAAAAGCTCCGCCGCCACCCGGTTGCGCATCAGCACCCGATGGCGGCGGTCGAGGGAAACCACCCCGGAGGTGATGTGCTCGACGATGCGCTCCACCACCCGCTTCTCCTGCACCAGCCGCTGGCGTCCTTCGGCGATGCGCCGGGCCATGTCGTCCACCGCATCCACCACCGCCGCCAGCTCCAGGTCCGACGGCGTCATCTCCAACGAGGTGGCTCCGTGGGCAATGCGCCGGGTGCCCGCCACCAGCTCGGTGATGGGCTTGGTGAAGCCCCGGGCCAGGCGGGTGCTCACCGCCACCAGCAGCACCAGCAGAGCGGTGGAAAAGAGCAGCGCTTGGCGGCGCAGATCCGCCAGTTGCTCCGCCGCCCGCTGCTGCTGATCGAGTAGGGGCATGGAGAGGAAGAGGCGCTCCTGCCCCACCGGCTCACCGGGGATGCGCAGCGGCGAATAGAGCTCCACGTAGGGGCTGGAAGCCACCTGATGGGTGCGGGAGGAGAGATTGAAGCCGCCCAGGGCCAGACGGGCGTAGACCTCGCCGGGGATGCGCTTGGGCAAGAGCCCGGCGGTGAAGAGCTCCGGCCGGCTGGAGGCGATTTGCCCCTCCCCGGGGCCCCAATAGAGATTGAGATCATGGCGCACGACGGTGGACAGCCATTGGAGCCGCTCTTCAAACAAGTTGAGATCGATGATGAAGCCCGCCGGCAGATCCCGCAGATAGCCCCCCAGGTAGCGCTGGGCGGAGACCAGCACCGCCTCACCGGCGTCCCGTTGCTGCAACCACAGGCGCTTCTGCACCCCCGCCACCAGGGTGAGGTTGAGCAAGGGCAGGGGGATCAGGGCGAAGAGGGTGTAGACGATGAGCAGGCGCTGCGAGTAGGAGCGCAACAGCCGGTGCAGCAGCTGGCGGAAGGCCGGCCGGGGCAAGGCCAGCAGCACCAGCACCAACGCCCCCAGAGCCAGCAGGCCGAGCACCGCCACCGCGTGGGTGCCCATACGGTCGAGGCCCTCCACCGGGCCGAGGATGGGAAGGAAGAGCACTTCCCAGCCGTCGAGGCCCAACCGCCGATAGGCTCGCGCGGTGCCCAACGGCGTCTCCACCACCGCCTCGCCGGTCTGGTCCGAACGTAGCTCCTCCGGCAGCGGTGGCGCTTCGTCCCACGGCGTCAGGAGGGCCCGGCCGGAGCTGGCGTAGAGGCCGTAGAGCACCGGCGCCGGCAACCCGCCGACGGTTCCCCCGGCGCCGGTGTCGGCGCTCAGAAGAGCGGTGACGATCTCCGTCGTGGCGATGGGCCCGGAACCCGCGGGCCGGTGGAGGCCGAAGCCGGGGCGCGGCCGAAGCCAGAAGAGCACCTCGCCCCAGGGACGGCCCCGGGACTGCAGCTGGGCCCGGCCACGGACCTCCATACCGTCCCATCGCGGCAAGCTGCTGCGTTCCGGCGCCAGCTCCGCCCGCTCCAACTCCTCCTCCAGGGTCAGCCCGAGGGTGAAGCTGGACGCCTCCCCCACCAGTGGCCGTACCAGCACCGCCGAGAGAGCGTTGGGCTGGGCCAAGGGCGAGCGCCGCCACAGCACGTAGGCTAGATCCTGGCGCTCCAGCCCGGAGCCCCGATGGGGGGTTAGCTCGGTGAGGTCCTGCGCGGCGAAGAAAGTCTCCAAGTCCCGCTGCACCCGATCGAGCTGGGTCGCCGAAGGCGGCGCCATGCGCGACAGGAGATCCGCCTCCAGATGCTGGCGCAGCTGCCAGCGGTAGGCCGTTTCCCAGGCGGTGGCGGAGCTGACGGCCGCCAACAGGACCGCCGCCGCCAAGGCGCCGGGACCGCGAATCACGCGCCGGGGCTGGGCCCACAGAGCCGCGGCGGCGAAACCTGCGGCGAAGAGGGGCAGCGCCACCCACGGGCGGTCATGGAGGGCCGCCGCCGCCAGCAGCAGAAGGGCCCCACCCCAGGCCCAGCGGTCGCCGGCGTCGGGGCCATCCAACTCCTCCTCCCGGGCCACCAGAAGCAACAGCCCCAGAGCAGCGGCCCACAAAGCCAGCCGAAGACAAACCACCGCTGGCGAGGCCAAAAGCTCCGCTGCCAAATCCAGCGGCGTATCCAGAATCACCTGCAAACCGAAGCACGCCGTCACCAGCAGGACCCCGGCGGCCAGGGCTTCGGTGAGCGGCATGGAACCGCCCCCACGGTGAGCTCCCGCACCGCCCAGAGCATAGAGCGCCAGCGCCGACCCCAAGAGCAGGGCGGCGGTGGCGGCGGGGCTGGCGGTGGCCGCCAGGGCCCAGCAGCCGCAGCCCGCCAGACCCGTCAGTGCGACCGGGGTACTTCCCGGTGGCGCCCCGCGCATGCGGTACTTGGCGCTGCCGGAGACTGCCAGTGGGGATTCGGCGCGGAGAGATACCGTGCGCATGGCCAGTCCCACGCCCCGCAGCACCGCCAACGCCAGCAGCGCCAACCCCACCGCCGCCAGGGACCAGCGATGGAATGGCCGGGCGAAGATCGCCGAGGGTGCCGCCGGGGGCATCCGCTGCACCAACATCACCGGCCCCTCCTCCGCCCGCACGACCCGCAAACCCTCACCGGCCCCGTCCGCGGAGCCCCCGGTCGACGAGGCCGGCGCCGGCAGCGCCGTCGCCAAGGACCAGCGATAGGCATCCGCCCGAGCTCTTCCCGGTGCGGCGAAAGGCAGGGGATGGTTGGGGTAGGTGTGCCCGGCTACGATGCGCCAGGGCCGAGATTCCTGGCTCAGCGGCTGCACGACCAACAAGGTCACGGCGCTGAAGCTGGCCAGATGAGTGCGCCCCGCCGCCGGCAGCCGCTCCGCTCCCACCTCGTGGAGCAGCCCGTCGCCGGCCCAGGCGATGGCCTCGCCGTCGGGATCCAACAGCAGTAGATGGGTGCCACCGGCTCTCGCCGCTTCCTCGACGAGGATTTCGAAGGCCCGGGGCCGGCTCTCCAGGGTCGAAGGATCCGCGGTGAGGGCCGCCCGGGCCGCTCCTGCGGGCTGCTCCAGACGTTGCCAGAGCCCCTCGTAGCGCGGCTCCGCGCGGGCGCTCCAGATCTCCGGAGAGAGCTCTCCGAGGCTGACCTGGGGCAGATCCGCCACCAGCAGACCGGCGGCCAACAAGAGCGCCGGTCCCGCCAACCACAGCTCCCGCCGCGGGGGACGGGTGAGGGGCCAGAGGCAGGTGGCGACCACCAGCACCACCGCCGCCTCGGGCTGCCCCAGACATGGGGCTACGGCCGCCATCAGCAGCAGAAAGAGCTCGATCGGTCCCCTATGCTTCATGGGGTCTGGGCGGGGCCTCCAGGATGACTCAATCGTCGACCATGGGGAGATCGATGTGGCGATCCCGAGCACAGGCCACCGCCGCTTCGTACCCGGCGTCGGCGTGGCGCGCCACTCCCATGCCGGGATCGCCGGTGAGCACTCGGCGCAGGCGCTCGCCGGCAGCCTCCGTACCGTCGGCGACGATCACCATGCCGGCGTGGAGCGAATAGCCGATGCCGACGCCTCCGCCGTGGTGGATGGACACCCAGGTGGCGCCGTTGACGGCGTTGAGCATGGCGTTGAGCACCGGCCAGTCGGCGATGGCGTCGGAGCCGTCCTTCATGCCCTCGGTCTCGCGATTGGGAGAGGCGACGGAGCCGCAGTCCAGGTGGTCCCGACCGATGACGATGGGGGCGCTCACCTTGCCCTCCGCCACCAGCCGGTTGAAGGCCTCACCGGCCCGAGCCCGCTCGCCGTAGCCGAGCCAGCAGATGCGCGACGGCAGCCCCTGGAAGGCCACCCGCTCCTGGGCCATGCGAATCCAGCGGTGGAGTGCCCGATCCTCGGGGAAGATCTCCAGGATCGCCTCGTCGGTGGCCCGCAGATCCGCCTCGTCGCCGGAGAGCACCGCCCAGCGGAACGGCCCCTTGCCCTCGCAGAATAGGGGCCGCATGAAGGCGGGGACGAAGCCCTCGATGTCGAAGGCGTTGTCCACGCCCTTCTCCAGCGCCTGACCCCGCAGGTTGTTGCCATAGTCGAAGGTCACGGCGCCGCGGCGCTGGAGCTCGAGCATGGCCTCCACGTGGGCCGCCATGGAGGCCTGGGAGCGCTCGATGTAGGCCGCGCTGTCCCGACGGCGCAGCTCCAACGCCTCCTGGTAGGGCATGCCGTGGGGCACGTAGCCCTCCAACGCGTCGTGAGCGGAGGTTTGGTCGGTGAGGATGTCGGGAGTGATCCCCCGCTCGACCAGGGCGTTGAGCAGATCCACGGCGTTGGCTTCGACGCCGATGGACACCGCTTCCTTCGCCTCCTTGGCTACCGTGGCGCGCTCGATGGCGGCGTCGAGGGAGTCCGCCACCTCGTCCAGATAGCGGGTCTCCAACCGGCGCTCGATGCGGTGGGGGTCGACCTCGGCGATAAGGCAGACACCCTCGTTCATGGTCACCGCCAAGGGCTGGGCACCGCCCATGCCGCCGAGGCCGGCGGTCACCGTCAGGGTCCCCCGCAGGCTGCCGCCGAAGTGCTGGCGGGCGCATTCCGCCAAGGTTTCGAAGGTGCCCTGGAGGATGCCCTGGGTACCGATGTAGATCCACGAGCCGGCGGTCATCTGGCCGTACATGGTGAGCCCCATCCCCTCCAGCCGACGGAACTCGTCCGCCGTCGCCCACTTGGGCACCAGCAGCGAGTTGGCGATGAGCACCCGCGGGGCCCCAGGGTGACTGGGAAAGACCGCCACCGGCTTGCCGCTCTGCACCACCAGCGTCTCGTCATCCCCCAGCCGACGCAGGGTGTCGACGATGGCGTCGAAGCACTCCCAGTTGCGCGCCGCCTTGCCGGACCCACCGTAGACCACCAGATCCTCCGGGCGCTCCGCCACCTCCGGATCCAGATTGTTCATCAACATGCGCAGAGCCGCCTCCTGCTGCCAGCCACGACAGCTGAGCTCGGAGCCTCGGGGTGCGCGCACGGTGCGCGGTCCGGAAGCGGCCTTGGGGGGAGTGGCTTCGACGACGGTATCGGAGGAAGTGCTCATGGGAAGTCCTCGTGGCGAAAAGCGGGCTCGGTGTGGCTCAGCGGTTCAGCTCAGCCGTGCAGCTCAGCCGTGCGGCTCAGCCGTGCAGCCCGTAGCGTTGCATTTTCATCGCCAATCCGTTGCGGGAGAGACCGAGATCCCGGGCCGCCTGGGATTTATTGCCCTGGCTCCGGCGCAGTGCCTCGCGGATGGCCGCCCGCTCGCAATCCGCCACCAGCCGCTCGAGATTGAGCTCGGTCTTGCGGTCGATGCGGGCGGCGGAGCGAATGGTGCTGGTGCGCACCCTCTCCGGCAGAAGATTGACGTCGATGGGTTGTCCCGAGGGACAGAGATAGACCAGCTGCCGGGCGATATTTCCCAGCTCCGGCAGATTGCCTGGGTAGTCGTAGTTGAGCAGCGCCTTGAAGGCCTTGACGGCGATGCCCTGGACGCGCTTGCCCTGCTCGTGACAGAAGCGGTTGATGTGGCTTTGGATCAGCAGGGTGAGGTCTTCCCGCCGGTCCCGCAAGGGTGGCACGTCGATGGCCAGCTGGGAGAGCCGATAGGCCAGATCCACCCGCATTTGATCCCGCGCCACCAAAGCCTCCAAGGAACCACGGCTGGCGACGATGAGCCGCACATCCACCCGCGAGGCGTCCTGAGAGCCCGCGGGCTCCACCTCGCCGGTACGCAGAAAGCGCACCAGCCGGGCCTGCAGATCCAGGGGCAGCAAATCCACGTCTTCCAGGTAGAGGGTGCCGCCGTCCGCCAGCTGCAGCTTGCCCTGGCGGCGCACCGGGCCGTCCTTGCCCGGGATTTCGGCGCCGAAGAGGTCCGCCTCCAGCTGGCCCGGCTTGGCGCCACCGGCGGTGGCGATGATGAACGGACCGTGACGGCGAGATCCGGAAAGGTGCAGGGAGCGAGCGCAGAGCTCCCGTCCGGAGCCCGCTTCGCCGCGCAGCAGCACCTGCACCGGCGGATCCACGGCCCCCTTGAGCTGCTCCACCAGCTCCAGCATCACCTTCGACTCCCCCACTACCAGCCCCGGATCCAGCACCAGGTTCTGCCGCCCCTGCTTGCCCGGCAGGATGGGCTCGTAGTGGCCTACGTGGTGCACCAGGCCGAGGATCAGCAGATCACCGACGGTGCGTAGCGCCGACTCCGGGCCCCAGCCGTCGGGACGAAAGCGCGGCAGCGCCAGGGCGAGGAAGTACGGCCGGTCCATGGCGCGATAGAGGTGATGGCACATCCAGGCCGGCTGGTCCAGGAGCTCGCCGTCGAAGGAAGGCGGCGGCTCCTCCCCATGCGCCTCCCGATGGTCGCAGAGCTGCTCCAGCAGATTCTCCGCCGCGCTCAGGTAGGTGGCGTCGGTGGCGACGGTGAATTTGACCCCGCTGTTCTTGCTCACCTCGCCCTGGAAGAGCAGCATCAAACCGCCGCCGAAATCCTGCAGCAGATCCCCCGCCAGGGACTCCAAGCTGGTGCGGCTCTCCGGATCCGCCAGCACCCAATCGCTGAGCCGGGAAAGATGCTCCACCATCGACACCGAGTCGATGCAGGCCTCCGGCGGCTCCACCGGTGGCGGTTCCGGATCGTTGGCGGGCTCCGGTGCCACGTCCTCGACCAGCAGAGTGACGCCCCCCAGCCGGATCTCGTCGAGCACCTCCAGGGAGGCTTCTCGCACCCGCTCCCCCGCCACCACAGTGCCCTTGCGGCTACCCAGATCCTCGATGCGCAGGGCCCGGCCGTCGAGCATCAGCCGGGCGTGCTCCTGAGCCACTCCGGTATAGGGCAAAAAGACGTCGCAATCCGGGTGGCTGCCGATGAGCAGGCGGTCGCTGTGCACCGGAAATCGCTGGACCCCGTCGGGGGCATAAGCCACGAGGCGAAACATGGGGCGATGCTATCGCACCTGAAGTGCTATCCTCTCGCCCCGTGAACGATTTGATCTTACGCGTCCTCCGCGGTGAGAAAGTGGAACGGCCCCCGGTGTGGATGATGCGCCAGGCCGGCCGCTTTCTCCCAGAATATCGGGAGCTGGTGGCTCCCTATGATTTCCTCACCACCTGCCGCACTCCCGAGCTGGCCACGGAGATCACCCTCCAGCCGGTGCACCGGTTGGGCGTCGATGCAGCGATCCTCTTCGCCGACATCCTGCTCATCCTCGACGCTATGGGGGCCGGGCTGACCTTCGCCAAGGGCGTCGGTCCACGGCTGGAGCGCCCGGTGCGCTCCCGGCAGGATTTCTCCCATCTGGTGAGTCCGGTGGTGGAACGGGATCTGGGCTACGTCTTCGATGCCGTCGCCAGCATCCGCCGGGAGCTCGACGGCCGGGTGCCGCTGCTGGGCTTCGCCGGCACGCCCTGGACCGTCTCCGCCTATTTGGTGGAGGGCAGCAGCTCGAAGTACCACAACCAGCTGCTGGGCTTTAGCTATAGCGACCCCGAGGGGCTGCGTCAGCTTCTCGACCGCCTGGCGGACATCACCGTCGAATACCTTCTGGGGCAGATCGAGGCAGGGGCCCAGGCGGTGCAACTCTTCGACACCTGGGGCGGCCTGCTGACCCTGGAGCGTTGGCGCGAGCTGGCCCTGCCCTCGGTGCTGCGCATCCTCGAGGGCGTCGGTGACCGGGTGCCCACCCTCTTCTACCTGCGCGGCGGAGCCCATCTGCTGCCGGCGCTGGCGGAGCTGCCGGTGAACGGCCTGTCGGTGGATTGGCGCCAGCCCTTGAGCCAGGTGCGGGAGATCGTCGGACCGAAGCTGGTGCTCCAGGGCAATCTCGATCCCGGGGCCCTGCTGGCACCGCCGGAGGAGATTCGCCGCCGCACCAAGCAGTTGCTCGCGGAGGGCAGCGGCGGAGGCCACATCGTCAACCTGGGCCACGGAATCCTGCCCATGACGCCGGTGGAGCACGCCCAGGCCTTCGTCGACACGGTGCAGAGCTCCGGCGGAGGCTGAGCCCGGTGGACGCCCTGGTCCTGGGGGCCGGCATCACCGGCCTCGCCGCCGCTCGGCGACTGCGCCGGGAGGGACTGCGGGTCACCGTCCTGGAAGCCGCCGCCCGCCCTGGGGGCTGTCTCCAAACCCTGCGCCAGGACGGCTTCGTGATCGAGGTGGGGCCCAACACGGTGCTGCGCAGCCCCGAGCTGGTGGACCTCTGCCGCGACGCCGGCTGCGAACAGCGCTTGATCAGCGCTTCCCCGGAAGGCAAGAAACGCTACGTGGTCTTCGACGGCCGCCTGCAGGCCCTGCCGGCGAGCCCGCCGGCCCTGCTCCGGAGCCCTCTGCTCACCGCCGGAGCCAAGCTGCGGCTGTTCACCGAGCCCCTACGCTCCGCCGGTCCCGGCCCCCAGGAAACCGTCGGCGCCTTCTTCCGCCGGCGTCTGGGCCCCCAGGTGGCGGAGCGGCTGGGGGACGCTATGGTCACGGGGATCTACGCCGGCAACCCGGACGAGCTGACGGTGGGCGCTGCCTTCCCTCGCCTCTACCATCTGGAGCGGGAGCACGGCAGCCTGATTCGCGGCGCCATCGCCGCCCGCCGCGCCAAGACTCCCCGGCGGGAGATCATCGGCCACGACGCCGGATTCGCCACCCTCGCCGAGGAGCTGGCGGAGGATCTGGATCTGCGGCTGGAAACCCGAGTCACCGCCATCACCGCGGCCCAGGACGGCTTTCACGTCGAGGCTTCTGCTGGAGACTCCGCCGAGACCTTCGGAGCGGTGCCCCGACTCGTCCTGGCGCTGCCCCAGGAGACCACCCTGAGCCTCCTCTCGCCGTTCTTCGGCGCCACTCCCCTGGACGCCTCGCCAGCTCCCCTGCCCAGCGCGCCGGTGGCGGTGGTAGCCCTAGGCTACCCCCGGGAGCGCATCGGCCATCCTCTCGACGGTTTCGGATTCCTGGTACCCCACCGCGAGCATCGCCCCATCCTCGGCTGTCTCTTCCCCTCCCGTCTCTTCCCCGGCCGCGCCCCCAAAGGCTGCGAGCTGCTGGTGGCCATGGTGGGTGGCCGGCGGCGGTCGGAGCTGGCGGAGCAGCCGGAGGAGGAGCTCTACCGCTCAGTGCAGGAACAGCTGGAGGAGTTCCTGGAGGTGCGCGGCGAGCCGGTGATGCGCCACGTTCAGCGCTGGCTCCCCGGCATCCCCCAACCCACCGCCGCTCAAGCAGCCCTCAAGACCGCCGTGGCCACCGTGGAGGCTCGTCACCCGGGGCTGACGGTGTTGGGCAACTGGCGCTACGGTGTCGGCATCCCGGATTGCGTCGACGCCGGCTGGAGCGTCGAGGGACCCATCTCGTGAAGCGCCCGGACCTGGCCTGGCTGCTCGCAGCGGTTCTCTTCTCGGCGGCGCTCCTCTCGAGCGCCTGCACGGATCTCTGGTCGCGGCCCGAGCCGGCGCCACGCTACGACAACCTGGTGGTGATCCTCATCGACACCCTGCGCAGCGACCACTTGCCGGGATATGGCTACCACCGCAACACCGCCCCCACCCTGACCCGGCTACAGAGCGAGGGCATCGCCGTCCAGGGCTATGCCGCATCGTCCTGGACCAAGCCCTCGGTGGCCACCCTGCTCACCGGCTTCCCGCCCCAGCGTCACCAGGCGGTGGGCCGCGCCGACGCCTTGCCGGCAGAGGTGCCCTACCTGCCGGAGCTCCTGGCGGAAAAGGGTTTCGACACCGCCGCCTACGTGGGCAACCGCAATGTCGGACGCAAATTCGGCTTCGACCGCGGCTTTCGGCACTTCGAAATGACCCACCCCACGGGCAAGATCGATGGCCCAAGGGTCACCGCCAAGTCCCTGGCGCTGGCCCAGGAGCTCCGCCCGCCGTTCTTTCTCTACGCTCACTACGTCGATCCCCACGATCCCTACCACCCGCCCCGCCTGTTCACCGACCAGGGGCTCGCCGACGGACCGCCGGTGGAGGGCTTCGTCCAGCCCCGGCAGGTGCGCAACGGCCGCACCGAGATGACGCCGGAGGTGCTGCGGCGGATGATCGACCAATACGACGGCGAGATTCACCAAGTGGACGAAGAGGTCCGGCATCTGCTGGCCGGGCTGGAGGAGCAGGGTCTGCTGGAGCGCACTCTGGTGGTGGTGACCTCGGATCACGGCGAGGAGTTCTTGGAGCACGGCGAGCTCACCCACGGCACCGGCCTCTACCAGGAGGCGATCCGGGTGCCGTTGATCTTCTGGGCTCGGGACGGCAGCCTCGGAGCCGAGGCCCCCGCCGCTCCTGAGGACCCTGCCGTTCCCGAAGCCCCTGCCGTGCCGGAGGACCCCGTCCGCACCTTCCACCAGCTGGACTTCCTGGCCACCGCCCTCGACGCCTTGGGCCTATCCCCCGAGCTCGCCGAAGACGGCTCCGGCAGCTCCCTGTGGGCACCGCTGGTGCGCCGCGAAGACCTGGGCAGTGACCGGGAGCATTGGTTCCATCTCGACCTCGACGGCCGCGGTGCCCTCGCCTGGATGCAATGGCCCGCCAAGCTCATCCACTCCGTCGACGCTCCCCACGACCGTCTCTTCGATCTGGAGCAAGACCCGCGAGAGCTCTCCCCCACCACCGAGCACTCTCCTCTCACGGAGGCCCAACAAGCGGCCGAGCTACCGGAGCTCCGCCGCGGTCTGATCAACCACCACAACCGCCTCGAATCCCTTGCGGCCCAGCGCGAGAGCCAAACCCTCGACTCCGAAACCCGCTCCAGCCTCGCCGCCCTCGGCTACCTGCAGCTGGACACTCCCCAGGAAGAGCTCGAAGAGCGCACTCTCCCCCGCCGCATCCCGCGGGATACGGGATTGGGCCCCTAGGAGCTGCCGAAGCCTGCGCCCAGGGGAAAAAGCTTAGCCGTGAAGCCGCGAGACGCCCTCGTCGGCGAAGCGCTGGGCGGTGGTGACGGGGAGAGGGTCCCCTTGGGCTAGGGACCAGGCGGCCTGTTGGATGAGCAGGGCCAGCTCGAGGGTGCGGCCGAGGGTGAGGGCGAGGCGGCGGGCGCCGGCCTGGAGGTTGCTGGGGCGGTCTTGGTGCTCTCGCAGCCACCGCGAGGCGGCTTCGAAGGCTTCCCGAGCGACGGCGGCGGGGCCGATGAGGAGGTCGGGAGAGTCCGCCAGGCAGCGGTCCAGCTCGGCGGCGATGGGGCCCAGGCCGCCGGTTTCCTGGAGGGCCCGCAGCAGATCCAGGGAGAGGACGTTGGTGGTGCCCTCCCAGATGGGCAGCACTTGGGCGTCCCGCAGCAGGGAAGGCAGCCCCGTGTCCTCCACGTAGCCAGCGCCACCGAAAGCTTCTAGAACCTCGCTACAGCCCGCAACCGACTGCTTGGCGGTGGTCAGCTTGGCCAGCGGAGTGAGCAGGCGCAGGAGACGCTCCTCCTCCGGCGACGCCTCCTCGGCTTCCACCAAACCCAAGAGCTCGACGGTGCGGAAGGTCAGATGGAAGGCGCCGGCGGTCTCCGCCGCCAGGCCTTCCAAGGTATCCCGATGCAGCGGCTGCTCGAGGATCGGTGCGCCGAAGGCCACCCGCCGGCCGGCGTAATCCCAGGCCAGGGCCAGCCCCCGGCGCAGGAACGAGGCGGAGCTGACGGCGTTCCAGGTGCGGGTGATGTTGAGCATCGGCGTGATGTGCTTGACGCCGCGCTCCAACCCCGACACCGGGATCGCCGGCGTACCCTCCAGCAAAAGCTCGGCGGTGGGCAGCTTGCGGGTTCCCAACTTGTCCTTGAGGCGAGCCACCCGCAGCCGATTGGGCAAGCCCTCCTGGTCCCGAGTCTCGACATAGAAGAGGGCCAGTCCCCTTCCGCCGGGAGTCGTAGCACCGTCCACTTCCGGCCGCGCCAAGGTCAGGGCCATCTGGGAATTCACCGCCGAGGTGAACCATTTGCGCCCCCACAGTCGCCAGGTGCCATCGGCGTCCTGGCGGGCGATGGTCTCCGAGCGACCGACGTCGGAGCCGCCGGCGGTTTCGGTCATCCACTGACCGCTAGTCCAGAACTCCTTCGGGTCCCGACTGAGGAGCTGGGGCACCGCCCGCTGCCGTAGCTCCTCCGAGGCGGTGCGCCGCAGAGTGCCGGCAGCGCCGTCGGTCATGGCCAGGGGGCAGCTGTAAAGGTCGGAGGACGGGGTGAAGAGATAGACGAGAGCGAATTGGGCGACCCGCGCCCAGCGGCCGAAGCGCTCCTCGTAGCCCGTGGCCACCAGGCCCTTCTCCGCCGCGATGCGCTCCGCCGCCTGCCACACCGCGGTGACCCGGATCTCGTCCACATGGCGGCCCCAGGGGTCGTAGGGAATGTGTTCCGGCTCGTGGAGGCGGTCTTCCAGGCTCCGGTGATAGAGCTCGACGGCGAGCCGCGCCATCTCCTCCAGCTCCGGCTCCAGCTGCTCCAGAAGGTCTCCCGGCAACACCCGCCGCAGGTAGCCCCGGAGCACCTCGTCCTCCGCGTAAGGGTCGCCGAGGCGGGGTGGCTCTTGGCAGAATCCGTGATCCGGGCCGCCGCTCACCGCCGGGTCATCCCTCCCCGCCCTCGGTTTCCTGGGCGGGCTTTTCGGAGGCCATGGGCTTCTTCGGGGCTTCCGGTGCCGGAGGCTCCTGGGCCGTCGACGGCGCTTTGGGAGCGGGCTTCAGCTTCGCGCCCTTGGGAGTCTGGTACACCACCCGCAGCTCTTCCTCCGGATGGAAGCGGACTCCGGCGAAGCCGTTGAGCAGCTCCCCCACCTGAGCGATGGTGCTGGCGGAAGCGGAGGTCAGCGTTGCGATGCCCTCGGGATCCGCCAGCAGCTGATCCAGATCCAGCGCCGCCACCGTCACCTGGTCGCCGCTGGCAAAGGGGCTGTTGGTCTCGAGGATCTTCCCCGGCACCTGCACCGCCAGGTTGATCTTCAGCCCGGTAAGCAGATCCTTCATGCCCTCGACGTCGGCCCCCTGGAGGAGCGGCTTGCCGGAGGCCTCCTCCGGCGCCGGGAAGGTCAGCAGCAGGGTGGTGCGGCCGTCCCCCTGCTCCAGATCCACCGTGCCCTGGGTGTTGCGGTTGGGGGCCACGGGGACCGCGTCGAAGCTCATGGCACGCACGTCGGGAATGGCGAAGACCGCCTTCACACCGCTGGTGTATGGGTCCTCCACCGGCTCGTGGGAGATCAACTCGGCTCCCGGCCCCAAGCCCTTGGCCATCTTCAACAGATTGGCCTCGGAAAAGATGCCGGCATCGCCGGAGGTGCTGCCGCCGGCGCCCACCATGCCCTCCGCCAGCTGCAGGAAGGCGTTCTGAATGCGAATCTCGGTATTCAACCGGCCGCTGCCGTCGGGTTGCACCTGGAGCAACATGTCCAGGGTGACGCAGCCGGTGCTGGCGAGGAGCAGGAGGGCGAGGGGCAGTAGGAATCGGAGCTTCATGGTCAGTGGGTCCTCCAAAGCGCCGCCACCGTCCGCCGGCGACGGGCAGAATCTGGGTCGGTCTAAGTGGCCGGGACGTCCGCCGCCTGGCCGGCGAACCATTGCACCGTCTCCGGCAAGCCGCTGGCCAGGGAACGAGGCTCGGGGAGGTCGAGCTCCCGCAAGGCCCGCCGGGGGTCCACCGACGAACGCAGCTGCTCGCCGGCCTTGGCGGCGCCATGACGGGGCTCGACGCTGCTGCCCAAGGACTCGGCGATGAGGCGGTAGAGATCTACCACCGAGGTCTCGACGCCGGTGCCGACGTTGTAGATGCGGTACCCGGGCTCGCTGTTCAGTTCCAGTTTGGTCAGCCCCAAGTTCGCCGCCGCAAGATTCGCCGCCACCACATCGTCGATGTGCACGTAATCCCGGGTCTGCAGGCCATCTCCGTAGATGGTGGGGATCTGCCCCGCCAGCAGCAATTGCAGGAAGATGGCGATGACCCCGGCCTCTCCATGGGGATTCTGGCGCGGGCCGTAGACGTTGGCATAGCGCAGACAGGTGACGTCCATGCCGTAGGTCTGGTGGTAGTAGTAGAGATAGCTCTCACTGGCCAGCTTGCTGACGCCGTAGGGAGAGAGGGGGCGTAGCGGATGCTCCTCCGGCGCCGGGAAGACCTCCTGGTCGCCGTAGATAGCGCCGCCGGTGGAGGCGAAGAGGATCTGGGGCACGCCACCGCGGCGGGCGGCTTCGAACATATTCAAACCGCCGAGAACGTTGGTCCGGCCGTCGTGGAGCACGTCGGTGACCGAGCGCCGAACGTTCATCTGCGCCGCCTGGTGCACCAGCAGGTCCGCCCCGGAGTCCTCCACCACTTTCGCCGCCTCCGGCGACACCACGTCCAGCGGGTGAAACTCCGCCGCCGAAGCCAGATTCCCCTCTCGGCCGGTAGAAAGATCGTCGATGACCAGCACTCGGTGCCCCCGGCGCAGGAATGCGTCCACCAAGTGGGAACCGATGAATCCGGCCCCGCCGGTGACGCAAATCGTTTTCTTCTGCTCAGCCATCCAAATCCTCCGCGGCCGCGCCGGGATCGTCCCCGCTCCATCGAGGAGACCATCGGCCCGGCCAATGTCGGCGCCAAGGCTACCACCGCTCCGGCCCCGGGGACAGACTGGTCCCGAGGGCTGGAGTAGACTAGGGTCTCGCAGTCGTCCCAAGAGGCCAACCCCCTGTTTTTTTCCCACCGAACTCCCGCCGCATCTACCGCGAAGCCACCAGCTTCCGCAGGTCTTCCGCAGCCCGCCGTGGGCAGCGCCGCGGTAACCGCCGCCCTGGCCGCTCTCATCCTGCTCACCCCCTACGCCACCCGCTGGCTCTCCTTCGAGGGCAGCTTGCGCTATCAGGCGGCGGCGATCCTGGCGGCGACGGGAGTGCTCTGCCTCTGGGGCCTGGGTCGGGCCGGCTGGCTTCGACGCTGGCGCAGCTGCCCCCGGGCGGTGCTCCTCGGACTGCTTCTCTACGCCGCTGCTGCAGCGCTGGGAGGTCTGGTGGGGATCCTCTCCGGCCAGCCGTTGGGCAGGGTCGCGGGCCAGGTGCTTTCCATGGGCTTGCTCCCCCTGGCAGCCCTGGCGGGGCTGGCTGTGGAGCGCTCCGGGTCAGATTCGGAGGCCGATCCCGGCAAATCCGGCCTCGCCTGGCTCCCGCCGGTTCTGGCGATGACGGTGACCCTTGCGGCGGCGGCGCATCTGCTGGACGCCGCCGGTCGCTTGCTCTCCGGCCGTCCCGTGGGACGCCTGTACTTCGCCAATTCGGTGTCCATCGCCGGCCCGTCCCTGCTGGCCCTGTTGTTTCTCCTGGCCTTGCTGGCTCGCCGCACCCGATGGCTGCAAGTGCTATGGGGCGTCGCCCTGGCGATCCTGGGGACCTACATGCTGGGCTCCGGCATCCGGGGTCTCTTGCTCATCACGCCGCTGGCGTTGTTGATCTTCCTGGCCTTCGCCGCTCCTCGGGTGCGCTGGTGGCGGGGACTGATCCTGCTGGGGTTGTTGCTGCTGCCGCTTCTCGCCGTGGAGCGCGCCCTGTGGTGGTGGGAAACGGCCCAGCGTCCGGACTTGATGCCGGGGCGGGACGCCTCCCACATCCTGCCGGAGGACCCCGCAGGAGAACCGATGGTGCCGCCGGGGCTCAACCTCGAGGAAGCCCCGTGGACCGGCGGCAAATTCCGGCGCGCGCTGAGCTGGGTTCTTCCGCCCGATAGCGAGGTCGTGCGGATACCGCAGACGGTACCGGTGACGGAACCCGGGCTCTACCGCTTGACGGCACATCTGAAGAGCACTGCCCATCTGAAGAGCACCGCCGGGAGCAGCCCGGGGGATGCCAAAGGCTGCGTCTCCCTGTGGTGGCTCGACGAAGAGCGGGCGCTGCTAGGCGTGCTCACCGCCTGCGCCGAGCCCGGCCTGGGCTGGCGCCAGCCTTCGGTCACGGGACTGGTCCCGGAAGGCACCATCCAAGCACGCGTCGTTTTCCACGGCCGCTATCCCGACCCGGGCTCGGGCTCGCCGTCGCCGGAGTCCCCTCCCCAGCGCTGGCTCCTGCACCGGCTGGAGCTGGAGCGCCTGGGGGACCCCGCCACCGGCCGGTTGCTGGAGCAGCTCGCCTTCATGGCGGACCGCCTGCGCTCGAGCCTCGACCCCCTCTCCATCGGCTCCCGGGCCATGCGCGGATCCGCCGCCTACCGGCTGGAGGAGAGCCGCACGCTGATCTATCGCTTCCTGGAGGCCCCCTGGTACCGCAAGCTCCTGGGCTTCGGCCTCGGCGCCTCGTATTCGCTACGTAGCTCGAGCATCGTTCCCCTCTCGTCCCGCCTCGACGCCCAGGACCTCAACTACATCCACAACTTCTATCTCTTCCTGCTCTTCAAGCTCGGTCTCGCCGGTGCGCTGGCGGTGCTCGGCGCCTTCGGCCTGTGGATTCGCTGGCTGGCACAGAGCTGCCTCCGAACACCGCCGGGCCCCCGGCGGGCGCTCCTCGCCGCCCTCACCGCCGCCTGGATCGGGTATGCGGTGTGGAGCCTGGCGTCGCCGGAGATCCTCAACTTCCGCCTGGCGCCGATTTGGGGGCTGACCCTTGCGCTGGCGGTGAGCTTGGAGCCCCGGGGAACCAGCGAGGCTCCCAAGGCGCAGGAGGACGCCGCTCCATGAGCTCGCTGTCGGAGACTCGGTGGCAGGCGCTACTGTGGCTCGGCCTCTTTCTCGCAGGTCTCCTGCTCGCCGCCTGGGCCCATCGGGCGACCCTCACCGAACCCTATGTGGTCAACAACGACTCCCACCAGCACATCTACTGGATGCAGCAATGGGAGCACCCGGAGCGCTTTCAGGACGACCTGCTGACGGTCTATGCCCGGGACTACCAGCCCTGGGGCTTTCGAGCCCTCTACCGGGTGGCCTCGGTGGTGGTGGATCCCCTCACCTTGAGCCGCTGGCTGCCGCTCTTCCTCTTCGCTCTCTCGGTGCTCCTCGTCGGCCGGCTGGCGGCCCGTTTCGCCGGCGTTCCCGGGGCACTGCTGGCGGCGACTCTTTTCGCCTTCTCCCCGTTCTTTCTGCAAAAGATGGCCGGTGCCCACCCGCGAGCCTTCGCCGTGCCCATCCTGCTCCTCACCCTCGACCTGTTGGTAGCCCGGCGTCATCGGTGGCTGGCCTGGCTGCTCCCCGCCGCTGCCCTCCTTTACCCCATGGCCTTTCTCCTCGCCGGAGGCACCGCCGCACTGGCCGGTCTCTTCGAGGGCTGGCAGGGTGGCACGGGGAGCCCGGAGGACCGGAGGTTCCGCAAGAGTCTCAGTGGGCTGATGAGCCAACGGAAGATGTGGATGCCGATCTTGGTGGGGCTGCTCCTCGGGGGTGGGGTCCTGGTGGCCAAATACACCCTGACCCAGGAGCCACGCATCGGGCCACTGATCTCCGGCGAGGAGATGCGCCAGTCGCCGGAGTTCTACGCCGGCGGCCGTCAGACCCATCTCCCCACCCCCGGTCCCTACGGGGTGCTGGAGGAGAGCCTCCGGCGCTCGCTGCCCAACCTGCGGCAGCTCCTCCCCGGCAACCCACCCCGGAGGATGCCCAGGGTCGAGCTCTGGGGCATCTTGGCGCTGCTGGCCCTCGCCCTAGGGCTCGCCGTCCGGCGCCGACACCAGGAGCAGCAGCGGCATCCACTGCGCCTACCGCCGGCCCTCCTGGCCCTGTTCCTGGCCAGCTACGGCCTGTACGCCGCCGCCGAGGTTCTGCTCTTCCGACTCTTTCTGCCCCGGCGCTATGTCATGTACTCGCTGCCCCTCTTGGCGATCTTGGCGCTCGCCGCCCTCGGAGCCTGGTTCCTGGCCCGGCTTCCCCGCCGCGCCGGGCCCTGGGCCCTGGCGGCGGCGCTGGCGGGCCTGCTGCTCACCGCACCGGCGCTGGACGGCGTGGGCCTGGACGACTATTCCCGTTCCGGAGAGCTCTACGCCTACCTCCAAACGCTGCCCGAGGACACCCTCATCGCCCCCTTCCCCACCCTCGGCGACGGGATCCCCCTGTTCACCGGCCGCCGGGTGGTGATCAGCTATGAGCTCTCCAATCCCTACTTCACCACCTATTGGCGGTCGATGACCGAGCGCCTCGAGGACTTTTTCGACGCCTACTACGCCGCAGCCCCAGACCTCGAGCCGGCGGCCGATTTCTGCCGGAAGTACGGTGTCGACCTGCTGGTAATCGACCGGCGGGCCTACCGAAACGAGGTGATCACCCACCGCCGCGGCGCCTACTTTGCACCCTTCTCCCAACGCATCCGGGCCCGCGCCGAAGGCGTCGAATCCTTTGCTCTAGAGCAGCTGGCGCTGGAGGCCGCGGAATTCCGCGACGGTTCCGGAGAGATTCTGGTGGTAGCTTGTGAGGTCGTGGAGGCGCGGGCGCGGTAG
>JAXHTF010000045.1 GCA_034211275.1 Acidobacteriota bacterium | reverse complement strand
CCTGGTTGAGGGAATGCTGTTCATGACAAAGAGGCTGTTGGGCGAGAGGGTGGAGCTGAAGCTGCGGCCGGAGGCCGAGCTGTGGACCGTGCAGGCGGATCCGGCCCAGCTCGAGCAGGTGGTGCTCAATCTGCTGGTCAACGCCCGGGAGGCCATGCCCGAGGGCGGCACCGTGACGCTGACCACGGAGAACCTCACCCTGCCGTCGCATCGGGTCGTGGCCTTGGGACTGTCGGAAGGCCGGGACTTCGTTCGCTTGACGGTGGCGGATACGGGACCCGGGGTGCCGGCGGCGATCCGCGAGCAGATCTTCGATCCCTTCTTCACCACCAAAGAGAGCGGTGAGAGCACCGGCCTCGGCCTGACCACGGTGTACGGCGCCGTGCGCAACAGCGGGGGGGCGGTGGAGGTGCTCGATGGAGCCGATGGCGGCGCCGTCTTCCATATTTATCTCCCGCGGAGCTCCGCCCGCCGCGAACCGGAGCCCGAAGTCGAACCGGGCCCCGTCGACAGCCTTCCGGCAACGCAGCGGGCGAATGTGCTGCTGGTGGAGGATCAGGACGAGGTGCGCGCTGCCACCGCCGAGCTGCTGGAGCAGCTGGGGCATCGGGTGATCACCGCCGGCAGCCGGGACGAGGCTCTAGACCAGCTCGAGCAGCATCGGGGAACCGTCGAGCTGGTGATCACCGATCTTCTGATGCCCGGCGGCGGTGGTCGAGAGCTCGTGGAAGAGCTACGCCGCCGAAAGCTGCGCCAGCCGGCGCTGTTCATCTCCGGCTATCAGGACGATCCCGACGCGGGATCCCGGCAGGATCTGGCGGAGTTGGGCGGAGCGGTGTTGGGCAAGCCCTTCTCCGCCCGCGAGTTGCAGCGGGCGGTGGCCAAGGCTTTGAGGTCTTCGCCGAAAGGTTGAGGCCCTCAGCTCTCCGGCTGCAGCGTCTCTCCCAGGAAACGGGACTTGATGCGGCTCAGCTCGCCGCTTTCTTCCAGCTCTTCCAGAAAGGTGTTGAGGGGCGGCAGCAGGTCGCTGTTCTTGGGCACCGCGTAGCCATAGGGATCCTCGACGCCGGGGAGGCGAAAGGCGATCTTGAGATTGCGGTTCTCGCTCATGAAGGAGTAGGCGGAGTCCGAGTCCACCAGGGTGAAGTCGGCGGTGCCCTCGAGGACGGCATCGTAGGCTTCGAGAGTGAATTCTTTGAAGTGAATGCGCTCGTCGGTGAAGCCCAGCCGCCGTAGATGCTCCTCCTGGCTGCTGCCGGGGAGGTTGGCGGCGATGGCCTGGTCGAGATCCTCGGGGGCCTCGATGAAGCTGTCGGTGCGCACGATGACGATGGGATAGACCGCGTGGTAGGGCCGGGAGAAGTCCACGCGTTGCTTGCGCTGCTCGGTGATGGTCAGGGAGCTGGCGATGATGTCTCCATCGCCGCGCCCGAGCCATTCGAAGAGCTCCGGATAGGCCGGGATGCCGTTGGCCGCCACCGCTGGCCGCACCTCCAGCTCCACTCCCAGGGAGTCAGCGAAGCGCTTCATGATCTCCACGTCGACGCCGTGAAAATCCTCCGCGGTGCCCTGACGTTTCATCGGTCCGCGCTCGATGTTGGTGCGCACGAAAGCGCTCTCCTGGTGCGGTACCGAGAGCATGATGAGCTTGCCCCGCTCCCTGACCGCGGCGAGATCCGAGGCGGTGGCGGGGGAAGAGAGGAGCAGACTACCGGCGGCCAGGCTGACTATGAGCAGGGCCCGGAGCAGGGTTGCTGAAAAGGCTGCCTTCAGCATCGACGAAGAAAAAACATTGAATCGCATGATCATCCCAGGGTTGATATCCGCAGCTCAGCAAGAAAAAACGCCTTAGGATGTTACTACGAAAATTTGTTGTTTCAAGGCCTGGGGTCCCCCGGCTGCCTCTTCGGGCTTGCCCGGCAAACTCCGGGAATCAGGGGACGCGGCTGGACCAGGCGCCGAAGTCGCCGGCCTCGAAGCCGTCGGTGAAGATGCCCGTCAGATCGGGCGCGGCAGGGGCCGAGCGCAGCAGGATGTCGTCCACGTGCCAGCCGTCTTCGTTGATGGAGAAGTCGGAGCTGAGGCGGAAGCGGATGCGCGCGTTGGCCTGGTCGTCGAGCTGCGGCAGAGGCACGGTGAGCTGGTGCCAGGTGGTGTCGAGGCCGTTCACCGTTTCCACCGTCGTCCAGCTGGTGCCGCCGTTGGTGGAGACTTCCACGTAGCCGAAGTCGTAGCCGCTCTCCAGGTCGTAGATCTGCCACCACGAGAGGCTGGTGCCGGTGTAGCCGGTGAGGTCCAGCACCGGCGAGGTGAGGCTGACCTCCGCATTGTCACCGTAGTCGCCACCGGGGCTGTCGGTCCAGGAGTGGGTCGGGCTGTGGGCCGCTTCCGTGGTCAGCGCCCAAGGAGCCTGGGTGCTCCATCCCAGGCCGCCGGTCTCTCCGTCTTCCTCCAGCACCGCCTCGAAGGCCGGTAGGTCGAAGTTCACGGTGGTGGTCTGGGAGCTGATCGCCACCACCCCGGCGACGGTGATGTCGGCGTGGTCCGGAGCGCTGGCCACGACGTCGTAGGTGCCTTCCGGCAGCAACATGGTGTAGGCGCCGGTGACCGGATCGGTGGCGGTCTGGAAGTCCCCGGCGCGCACCTTGGCGGCCAGGGGGAGGTCGCTGCGGGCGTCCCGTACGACGCCGGAGAGGCGGGGAGCGGTAATCGGGTCGAGGACGTAGAGGAAGAGCCCGCTGGCGGCGCCCCAGTTGCCGCCGGCGTCCTGGCCGCGTAGATACACCAGGTGGCGGCCCAGGGGCAGTCCGGTGGTGTCGAGGGTGGCGGTGACCAGCTCCGCCGGCTCGTCGAAGGCGCCGTCGTCGGCAGTCATGGCCTGCGGCGAGGGGACGGGGCTGGTGCTCCAGGGCGGCGTGTCGACGTAGAGCTCGGCGGCGGCGACATTCTGCACCGGTTCGGTGCCGTTGGCGCTGCTGTAGCGGGTGTCGTCGGCGTCGGCGGTGATATCCACCAGGTCGCCGGGCGCGGCGGTGAGGCTGGTGCCGGTGGCGACCAGCATCTCCGGGCCGGCAGGAGTCAGGTAGGGCGTGCGCACCACCTTGAGGGTGTAAAGCAGGCTCTGCAAATTGTCCGGCAGGATGGTCTGGTCGAAGACGTTGCAGTTCTGGAAGAAATCGCTCCCCAGCTCGACGGTGTACCCCGGCACCCCGAGATCGCCGTAGGCGAAGTCCTTGGTGGCCCCGTCGACGGTGCCTAGGCTGCCGTGCTGGGGGCGGTAGCCGTTGAAGAAGGCGAATTTCCGGCCCAGGGTGTAGAGGGCGTCACCGTTGGGTGGTTGGGTGCCGGTGAAGCCCCAGGACCACAACACGTCCCCACCGAAGCTGTGCAGGTCGAGCATTACGCCGGTAGCGTCCGCCGGCGCCGGGATGCTCAGGTCGTTGGGGCGCTGGTCCGGGAAGATGGAGCGCATATAGGCCTGAATCGCCTGGGTCTCGGGCTCCGAGCCGGGGCTGAGGCCACGGTAAGTCTGGGTGCAGCCGCTGCTGCTGGAGCCGCCGCAGCAACCCCATTGGAAGAGGAAGTTGCGGTTCAGGTCGACACCGTAGTCGCTGGTGGCACAGGCGTTGTCGTTGACGTTCTTGCGCCAGGAAAGCCCCGTCTCCGCCTTCTTGCGGCCGTCGGGGTTGGCTTGCAACACCAGGTGCGCCTCGTGGTGGTCCAAGAGCCAGGTGATCTCCGGATCGACACCGTGGCCTGCCACCAGCATCTCGGCGAAGCGGGTGACGAGCTCGGCGGTGGTGTACTCCCGAGCATGGATGGCGCCGAGGACCAGCAGTTTGGGCTTGGGCCCTGCCACGGCGCTGTTGGTGAGCACCAGGACTCGCAGATCGTAGCCGGCACCGGGAGCGCCGTGGATCTTGTCCCAAGAGTCGCCAATGTCCACCCACGAGGCCAGGTCCGGCCGGCTCGCCACCAGCCCCTGGGCGGTGGCGAAGGTCTCCTCGACGGTGCGGTAGCACGGGTACCCAGGGATGCCGCCGCCTTCCGTTTGGGGCCGCGGGGTGTGGAGCTCGAGGGTCCGCCGCCGGTCGATGTGGACCTCCAGGCCCTCTCCTCGCAGGCCCTCCGCCCGCAAGTCCGCAAGCTCCTCCCCGCTCACCGCCGTCAGCACGAGCATCTTCCCCCCGTCGCCCTTCGGCGCCGCTCTCCACACGTCCAGGCGCTGCTCCAACGCGCCCACGGCGTCGGCGTCGTCGAGCCAGATCCCCACCACCCACGGCCCCGCGTCGGGGATGCTTACCAACGTCTCGTGCGGCAACGCCTCATCCGCCAAGTTCTCGGCCGCATTGGCGGTGACCGGCAGCAGCAGGCACCAGCAGAGGGTCAGGAGGGCGAGGGAAAGGGCTCGGCGATGGCGCATGGGGCAGCTCCTGCGAGGACGGGCTAGAGAGAAAAGACCTGTGAAACCGATCGCGGTCGGGAAAGCCATTCTCTAGTTTACAGCCAGCGGCCAGGAGATGGGCCGGAGAAGCCGGCTAGAAGCCGGCGCTCCCAGGCGTGCATACCCCAACCGTGTCTGGCTCCCACGCTGGAGGGTGGGAGCACCGGGGAGACGCTCCAGCATCGAGGGTGGGGGCGCTGCTGCTCTACGCCAGCCCCAGCCTCGAGGGCGGGGCCCTGGGAGCGCCGGCTTCTAGCCGGCCTCCCCCAAGGGTTGAAAAGGCGGCTCTCCGCCAGGCTTCAGGGCGTCCTGCAGGCTCCGGCGTAGCCGTTGATCAGCGTCAGCGTGCCGGCCATGGAGAGTCCCGAAGGACCGGCGAATCCGTTGGTGACCTGCACGGTGACGGTTCCGGAGCCTTCGCAGGTGCCGGTGGCATTGAAGGGGGCGGCGGGGCCGGCGGAGGCCTGGAAATTGCCGGCGGGCAGGTTGAACAGGGCCGTTCCCCCCGGTGTGACGGTCCCCGTAGATCCGTCATCACTCCTGACCGTGCCCCGAGCGGAGAAGCTGCCGTTCGGGCAACAGCAGAAATCCACCTGGTATGTGTAGGTTCCACCGGCCAACTGGCCATCGGCGGCGTAGGAAATCCAGGTGCGGTTCGCATCCCAGCTGCCGTTGAGCGCCGTCACGGGGACCACCGTGCCGTTGGGCCCGGACCAATTCTGAGGATCCGAGAGGTCGATGGCGACCCGATCCTGGCAGTCGAAGGGGCGCGGGGCCACCGCCCGGCCGGGGTAGCGTTCGATGTGGATGGCGTTGACCTGGGTCGCGTCGGTGCTGGTGTAGTAGGCGGTGACGTCGAGCTCGGATTGGGATTCGAGGACGAAGAAGCCGTCCACCAGCGCCGTGGTGTTGGCCAGGCGGTGGAAATAGCGGCAGTCGTAATACTGCGCTCCGTCGGCGCCGATCTGGCCTTGGAAGAAGGGGGAGATGGAGCCATCCCGCCGGGGTCCAGCCACCGCCAGCTTGTGGCGGGTGCGGACGGGCTCGAGGGCTGGATTGTGGACGTTTACGGTGGTCTTGTAGCCGCCCATGTGGAGCGGGTCGCCGTCACCGGCGGAGCCGCAAACGACCTTCACCGCATATTGAAAGTCCGATTCGTCGGCTCCGTCGCCGCAGGGCACCTGGACGCGGCGGGTCTCCCCCTGGCGCTCCGGGCGAGCGCCGAGCCAATAATTGGAGGCGCACTCGACGGTGCCGCAGCTGTTGCGATTCTCTGCCATCTCCTCCAGCGGCAGCTCGTAGACGAAACCGCGGCAATAGTCTTTGCATTCGTCCCATTCGTTCTGGGAGTGGGGATAGTTGAAGTTCCGGCCGTCGGGCCGTTGGGACCAGGACTCCTGTCCTTCGACGGTGTCGGCTCCGGGGAAGGTGCATTGAACCTTGCACCAGCAGTTGGCTTCGGCTGCGGCGGGAGACGCCGGGAGGAGGCTCAGCAGGAGGACAAGCGCTGCGAAGAAGAGTCCGGCGGACGACGGAGCGGGGAGGAAGAGGCGGTGTGATGGCATAGAGACTCCCTCGGTCGCAGGCGACCGGAATCGCAACGCCCCGAGGCGCTGCGAGTTGCATGGAATCGGGGAGCCTCCCGGGGCCAGCCGCCGCCGGCTCCTTCCGCAAGGCTCACCCGATTGATCGAAGGGCTTTCTCTATTAGGTTGCCGCAAGCGCGGCTTTGGTGACGGTGGGAGCGCGGGACGATATAGACCTCTCCCTCACGCGAGGTTGGCACCTTCTTGGATCAGGGGCGTAAAGGAGAGGTTGTCTCTATCAGCTGAGGGCACGATATCACATCGCCGAGCTCCATCGGGAGTTTCCAGGACGCCAGTGCGGGACTGAACGCGCGGGTCCTGGGAGCGCCGGCTAGTTCCTCCTCCTACTTCCCACTCCGCGTAAACGTCTCTCGCCCCAGCAGCGCCCAGGTTTCCCCCTCGTCGGAGGACTGATGCCGCTCGATGACGAAGCCCTCGGGGGAGAGATCGCGGAAGACCAGCCGGGTGTAGGTGGGGAAGCCGCCGAAGATCGCCGCACTATCCGTTTCCTGATCGCTGAGGGTCAGAACGCCGTCTTCCAGCTTGCCCACCAGCCGTTGGGAGTGGTTGGTGAGTTGATCGAAGACGGTGAGGACGTAGCTTTCGCGGAAGCGGTCGTAGGTGAGAGTCCGTTCCTCGCCGTGCTCGAAGGTGCCGTCGAAGCGGTCCATGCGGTGGCGCAGCAGAGTGCCGTGGAATTCGGAAGCGACGGTGGTGGGGATGGTGGCGCTGCTCCAGGGAGCACGCTCCGCCGGTCGACTCTCCATCTGCACCTGCCAGCTTCCTTCCAACCAGGCCAGGGACTCCATCTCCGGCAGCGGCCGATACGCGAAGATCTGCGGATCGAGCTGTGGGTTGGCGACGATCTTCTGGATCTCGGTGATCCGGTAGCGGATGCCGTACTCTTCTTCGATGCGATGGGGCAGGAGGACCCCTGCCACCGGGCGGAAATCGCTGTAGAAGGCCCGGCCCCGCATGCCGCGACCGAAGTCCGCGGTGGGGAAGTCGCGGCCCACCTCCAGGCAGGTCTCCACCGCTAGATACCAGGTTTCCTCGGTGCCGTGGGCGGTCTGCACCTCCAGCTGGTAGGACGGCGTGCCCTCGAAGTCCGTCACCTCCGCCAGCTGGACCGTGTGGCCCTTGGCGGCGGAGTCCACCAGCGGGCCGTCGAACTCCAGCTGCCCTTGAATGCGCACCGCCTCCGCCGGCGGCGCCGGGATCGGCCAGCTGGGGCCGAGGAGGGGGAAGAGCAACCAAACGTCGGTACCGTCGAAGCCTTCGGAAGTGAAGACGTCGAGGAGGGTGGTTTCGAATCGGTAGTGGTCCGGGCGTTGGCGGTAGAGCTTGAACGTGCTGGGGGTGCTGAAGGCGCTGTAGCTACCTTCCAGCTGCAGGCTTTGGAGCTGCTTCCAGGCGTCCCCGCCGTGGGCCTGGTAATGACAGGCGAGGACTTCTTCGACGGTATCGAGTACCTTCCCTTCCTGGGCTGCGCCCTCCTGAGCTGAGGCGGCGGTGGGTAGGAGCAGGACGCAGAGCAGTGCCGCCGTCCGAAGAGCGGGGCCGACGGACCAGCGAAGCTGCATCGGTCGGGACATTCGGTGGAACATCGGGCGGATCATCGGGCACCTCCGGATTCTTGGGGCGTCGAGTCCTGGGAAATCGCTTCCTCGGAGCCCTCGGCGGAGGCCTCCGCCGCCGGAGAAGGCGGAGCGTTGAGATCCAGGGCCACCATCTTCTCCTGATTGCGCAGGAAGAGCTGACCGCCGGCGAAGGCGGGGGAGGTCCAGGTCTTGCCCCCCAGCACCCGGGCGGAGGCGAGCTCTCGGTACTCCTCAGCGGTGGCCTCCACCAATACCAGCTGACCACGGTCACCGAGCACGATGAGGCGGTCGCCGGCGACGATGAGGGAGCCCTTGCCCAGGCCCCGCTTGCCCCATTGGAATTCGCCGGTGAGGGCGTCGATGCATTTGAAGGTGCCGCCGTCGAAGCCGTAGATATGGCCCTGGTAGTAGACCGACGAGGAAAAATGATTCTTCATCTCGCGGCTGCGCCACAGCTCCTCGAGCTCGACACCGTCGGAGCCCTCGGAGATCTTCACCACCATGGCACCGATATCGTTGGAGGCGGAGACGAAGAGCCCGTCCTCGCCCACCGCCACCGGCATGGCGATGGTGCCGGCGTGCCAGGAGTGGGTCCAATGCACCGTACCGTCGGGGAGCAGCGAGACCACCTGGTCGGCGGCGGTGGGCACGAAGACGTATTGCTTGACCCCGCCGATGGTCATGATGATGGGGGAGGAGTAGCCGCCGCCGCGCTCGTAGGCCTGCCAGCGCACCTCGCCGGTGGCGGGATCGAGGGCGGCGAAGGCGCCGTCGGTGCCGCCGACCTCCAGCAATAGCAGGTTGTCGTCCACCAGCGGCGCGGTGGCGAAGCCCCATTGGGGGGGCCGGCTGCCGAAGTCCTCCGGCAGGTTGTGACGCCACAGGATGCTGCCGTCGCTGGCTTTTGCTGCCACCAGGTCTCCCGAGGCGCCGAGGGCGAAGACGCGGCCGTCGGCGACGGTGGGGGTGGAGCGGGGACCGTTGCCCATGGCGGTG
This sequence comes from Acidobacteriota bacterium, assembly GCA_034211275.1. Lineage (NCBI taxonomy): Bacteria > Pseudomonadati > Acidobacteriota > Acidobacteriota bacterium. The sequence continues at coordinate 30,149 of JAXHTF010000045.1, read as the reverse complement.
TCCAGCCGGTCGGCGATGCGGGTGCTCCAGCGTTGCTCCCCGGTCTTGCGGTCGAAGGCCGCCAGGTGCTCGCCCTCGGCGTCGGCGAAGAGGGTGAAGAGTCGATCGCCGGCGACGCTGATGCCCGAGTAGCCCTCGCCCAGCGGCACGCTCCACAGCTCTCGAGGACCGGCCTCGGGCCAGGTGCCCTGGCGCGGTGTCTCGGGGGTCACGCCGTCGCGGTGGGCACCACGAAATTGGGGCCAGTCGTGGGCCGATTCGTCTCCGGTGGTGAAGTCGTCTTCCGGGACCGGCGCCGCGACGCCGGAGAACGCGAAGCCGGTGAGCGCCATCAGGGCCAGCACCAGCAGACAAGCTCGCTGCAAGTTCATCATTCAAGCCTCCTCGGGTTGGGGTGGACGGCGAGGCCGTCCTTCCACTCTACGGCGGCGCGGGGACAGGGTTGCGAATAGCTCCTACAAATGTCGTTGGCAGTATAGAACGGCTGCTGTGCGTCCTCCCAGTGGGGGGCGGGGAAGTCTTTTGTTGGAGGAAGAACTTAGACCGGTATACTTTCATTCGTTGTTTTATTCCCCAACGTGGGACATTCGTTGATCTGTTGGACCGAAAGGAGCCTTCAATGAAGCTCAAGATCGCCCTCGGCCTGTTCACCCTGGCGCTAGTCGCCCTTCTCTGGACCCCGTCCGCCGTTGCCGCCACCCCGGGATTGCAGGCACCGGAGGCTCCCGCTCCGGAAGCCTCCGTGTTGGAACCGGCGGCGGCTCCGACGGTAGCCGCCACGGCCTGCAACGCCGCTTCGGAATTCGGGCAGGCGAATGTCCTCGAGTGGATGGGGTTTGATCCTCCCTGCGACCCCTCCTACTGCAACAAGATCTGCCTGATCCAAGGGTACGATTTTGGCGTCTGTGCGGGTTCGAGCTGTTCCTGCCGCTACTACGTCTAGACGCTGCGATCTAGGTGGGGCCCGTAGCCTCCAAGCTCCTAGGGGTTGAGGCTACGGGCCGCCTGATCACGGTCTCCAGCCTCACAGCTCCCAGCCTCGCTCCTCAGTCTCAACTAGTCCCCAGCCTCGCTCCCCGGCCTCAACTCCCCGCCGCGGCGACCCCTCACCGAAGTTCCGGGAAGAAAACTCCCAGCTCAAAAGAACGGCCGAAAGATATAGTGGCGTCTCGGCTCGGGGGCCGGACGGTCCGGAGCGCCCTTGCCGCTTCTCCAATCCTGGAATAGCTGCCGCGAGCAGCTCCTGCGGAACCGCCATGCCCGTCGACGAGCGATTCAAAGGTGGGATCTACGCTCTCCTGGCCTACGGAGCCTGGGGTTTCAGCCCCATGTTCTGGAAGCAGGTGGCGGCGGTGCCGGCGCTGGAGACCCTCGGGCACCGGGTGATCTGGTCGCTGCTGGTCTTCTATTTGCTGCTGCGCTACCGCAATCGGGTGGGGGAGCTGGTGCTCAAGGCGCGGCAGCCGCGGGTGCTGCGGGTCTTTGCGCTGTCGGCGGCGCTCATCGCCTTCAATTGGTGTCTCTACGTCTACGCCGTCTTCAGCTCTCAGATCGTCGAGGCGAGCCTCGGGTATTTCATCAATCCGCTGCTCAACGTCGCCCTGGGAATGCTCTTCCTGGGGGAGCGGCTCCGCCCGGCCCAGTGGGTGGCGGTGCTGCTGGCCGCTGCCGGGGTGATTCAGCTCTCGGTGGCCGCCGGGGGGCTGCCCTGGGTCGCCCTCGGGCTGGCTCTCAGCTTCGGGCTCTACGGCCTGGTGCGCAAGACGGCGCCGGTGGGGGCGCTGTTGGGCTCCAACCTGGAGACCGCCCTGCTCCTGCCGGCGGCGGTGTCCTATCTCGGCTGGCTGGTGATGCGCGGTGACGCCGCCTTCCTTGCCGTCGATCCCCGCACCTTCGTCTTCCTGGTGGCCAGCGGATTGATGACGGCGCTACCGCTGCTGTGGTTCTCCAACGCCGCCCGGCGTTTGCCCCTCAAGACCCTCGGCTTCTTCCAATATCTGGCGCCGACGGGGCAGCTGCTGCTGGGAGTGCTGGTTTACGGCGAGCCCTTCACCGCGGTTCAGATTCGCTCCTTCCTGTGCATTTGGACGGCCCTGGCCCTGTTCACCGCCGAGAGCCAACTGACCCGGCGGCGCCTGCGGCCGCGCCGTCAGGAAGCCTGACTTCAGCTTCCCGGCGCTGGCCCCGAGAGGAGCCTTCGAGAGACCGGCGGCGTCCGGAAACGGAGCTGCCGTATGCTAAGATCGTCGTAATCAGGTGCGTGCCGGCGTTGCCGTCTTCGTCCTCGAATTCGGCGTTGAGCGGCTCTGAAGCCGCCGCGCCCACGGTCTGTTCTACACGTTTCGACAATCCACCTCGAAGGAAGGTTTTTGTCTTGGAGATCAAGAGAGAAGAGATCCTGCGCGACTATCGCCTGGCCATGGAGAGCCGGGAGGCCAGCCTCATCGGCCGGCGGGAGGTGTTTTCCGGCAAGGCGAAGTTCGGCATCTTCGGCGACGGCAAGGAGGTCGCTCAGGTGGCCATGGCCAAGGCCTTTCGCAAGGGAGACTTCCGCTCCGGCTACTACCGTGACCAGACGCTGATGATGGCTCTGGGAGAGCTGACCCTGGAGCAATTCTTCGCCCAGCTCTACGCCCACGCCGACGTCCAGGCGGAGCCGGCCACCGGCGGCCGGTCCATGAACTCCCATTTCGGCACCCGCAGCCTCGACGATGAAGGCCGCTGGAAGATGTTGACGGAGCAGCACAACTCGTCCGCCGACGTTTCCCCCACCGCCTCCCAGATGCCCCGGCTGCTGGGGCTGGCCCAGGCCTCCAAGCTCTACCGCCAGCTGGGATTGGACGGTTTCGAAGGCTTCTCCCGCGGCGGCGACGAGATCGCCTGGGGAACCATCGGCAACGCCAGCTGTGCCGAGGGTATGTTCTGGGAGACGGTGAACGCCGCCGGCGTGCTGCAGGTGCCCATGTTGCTGTCCATCTGGGACGACGACTACGGCATTTCCGTGCCGAACAAATACCAGATCGCCAAGCAGGACCTCTCCGCCGTGCTATCGGGCTTTCGCCGCAGTGAAGATCGCGGTGGAGAGCGCAGTGGAGAAGGTGGTGAAGTGGGCGGCGGCATCGACTTGCTGGCGGTACGCGGCTGGGACTACCCGGCGTTGTGCGAGGCCTACCTGATGTCGGCGGAGGTGGTGCGCAAGCAGCACGTGCCGACGGTGATCCACGTCACCGAGCTGACCCAGCCCCAGGGCCATTCCACCTCCGGCGCCCACGAGCGCTACAAGTCGGAGGAGCGGCTGGCCTGGGAGCAGGAGTGGGATTGCCTGCGCCAGATGCGCCGCTGGATGATCGAGCAGGGCATTGCCGACGAGGCGGAGCTGGACGAGGTGGAGAAGCAGGCCCGTCAGGCCGCCGGCGACGCCCGGGACCGCGCCTGGGCCGCCTACATCGACCCCATCCGGGAGGACGTCAGCGCCTTCGCTCAGCTGGCCCGGGATCTGGCATCGGCGGTCCCCGGCGATCTGGGGTTGGAAGACACCGTCCGCAAGCTGGAGTCCAAGAAGGCGCCGCTGCGGCGGGACATTCTTTCGGCGCTGCACAAGGTCCTCATCGCCGCTCGCGAGCACGACGTTCCGGCCCGCCGGGCGTTGGTGGAATGGCGGGATCAGCAGCTGGAGCTGGCGGAAGACCGCTACAGCAGCCATCTCTACAGCGCGTCCGAGAAGTCGGTGCTCTCGGTGCCGGTGGTGGCGCCGCAATACGCCGACGATGCGCCGCGGGTCAACGGCTTCGAGGTGGTCAACGCTTGCTTCGACGCCAACCTGGAGAAATATCCCCACCTGGTGGCCTTCGGCGAGGACGTGGGGTATCTGGGAGACGTCAATCAGGGAATGTCCGGGATGCAGGAGAAGTACGGGAAGGCCCGGGTTTCCGACACCGGCATCCGCGAGACCACCATCCTGGGCCAGGCCATTGGCATGGCCATGCGCGGTCTGCGGCCCATCGCCGAGGTTCAGTACCTGGACTACCTGCTCTACGCGCTGCAGATCATGTCCGACGATCTGGCGACGGTGCAGTACCGCACCAAGGGCGGGCAGAAGGCGCCGGTCATCGTGCGCACCCGCGGCCATCGGCTGGAGGGCATCTGGCACTCCGGCTCGCCCATGGGGGGCATCGTCCATCTGGTGCGCGGCATGCACGTCTGCGTGCCCCGGGACATGACCCGCGCCGCCGGCTTCTACAACACGCTCCTACAGAGTGACGAGCCGGCGCTGGTAGTGGAAGTGCTCAACGGCTATCGGGTGAAGGAGCCTATGCCGTCGAATATTGGCGAGCTCACCGTGCCCCTGGGAGTGCCGGAGGTGTTGCGGGAGGGTGGCGACGTCACCTTGGTGACCTACGGCGCCTGCTGCCGCATCGCCCTGGACGCCGCCGAGACTCTGTCCCAGCTGGGGATCGAGGTCGAGGTGGTGGATGTCCAAACCCTCTTGCCCTTCGACCTCGAGGGCCGCATCGTCGAGTCGGTGCGCAAGACCAATCGCCTGGTAGTGATGGACGAAGACGTCCCCGGCGGCGCCAGTGCTTACATCCTGCGCCAGATCCTCGAGCGCCAGCGAGCCTTCCCCTGGCTCGACTCGGAGCCGCGGACCCTGACCTCCACGGCTCATCGCCCGGCCTATGGTTCCGATGGAGACTATTTCTCCAAGCCCAACGCCGAGCAGGTCTTCGAGACCGTCTACGAGCTGATGCACGAGGCGGAGCCTCAGCGCTTCCCGCTCTTCTACCGCTGAGCCCGCCGACCTGAATTTGCAGTCTGAAGCCGCCGCGCCCCCACCGGGCCGGCGGCGCGAAAGGATTTCCCATGACCTCATCCGGACCCCGCCTGAGCGGAGCCCAGCGCAAATTCCTGCGCGGCCAAGCCCATCATTTGAAGCCCCTGGTGCACATCGGCCGCAACGGCCTCACCGAGAGCTCCCTGACCCAGCTGGACGAGAGCCTCGCCGATCACGAGTTGGTGAAGGTGAAGTTCCTCGACTTCAAGGATCAGAAGAAAGAGCTGGTGGGGCGCATGGAGGAGCGCTTGGGCGCCGAGGCAGTGGGCCTCATCGGCCACATGGCCATCCTCTACCGCCGCCACCCGGATCCTGAGGAGCGGAAGATTCGGTTGCCTTGACCGGCTGTACGATCGGCCGAAACCCTCACCCCGGGATACGACGTGGGGGGCTACCTCCGCGCCTCTTCCCGCTTGCGCTTCTTGGTCGCTGCCCAGGAGCAGATGGGGCATTGATCCAGGTCGTGGAAGCGCGCCGGGCAGTACTCGCGGCCGAAGTAGATGATCTGTAGGTGGAGTTTGTTCCAGCTCTCCCGGGGAAAGACTTTCTTCAGATCCTCCTCCGTCTTCGCCACGTTCTTGCCGTTGGACAGGCCCCACCGGGCCGCCAGGCGGTGGATGTGGGTGTCCACCGGGAACGCCGGCTCGCCGAAGGCCTGGGCCATCACCACCGACGCTGTCTTGTGACCGACCCCCGGTAGCTTCTCGAGCTCCTCGAGGGTCCGGGGCACCTCGCCGCCACGCTCCACCAGCATCTCGCTCAGCCGTTTGATGTTCTTGGCCTTGGTCTTGGCCAGACCGATCTCGCGGATCAGGGAGTGAATCTCCTCCTCCGGCAGCTTCGCCATGGCCTCGGGAGTCGAGGCGCGGCGGAACAGGGCGGGGGTGACCTGGTTGACCTTCTTGTCGGTGGTCTGGGCGGAGAGCAGGACCGCGATGAGGAGGGTGTAGGGGTCCTGGTGATCCAGCGGGATGGGTACCTCCGGAAAGAGCTCGTCGAGGATGCGCTGGATCTTCTCTGCCTTGTCTCGGCGGGTCATGTCGGTTCCTCCTGCTCGGATCCTGGGAAATCTCTTCGGTCGGGCTGCTAATCCAATAACTCTTCGACCGGCCGCTGGAAGCCCAAGAACGTGGGTTCCGGCTCCAGGACCACTCCGAAGCTGCCCCGGACCCGCCGGCGGATGCGGGCCGCCAAGGCCACCAGGTCGGCGGCGGTAGCCTCGCCGCGGTTGATCAGGGCCAGGGCGTGGCGGGACGAGATTCCCGCCGGGCCCAGGGAGTGGCCCCGCCGGAAGCCCGCCGATTCGATGAGCCAGGCGGCGGAGAGTTTGATTCGCTCCTCGCCGTCGGGGCCCGGCGGCATCGGGTAGCGGGGCATGGACTCGGCGCTGTGGTTGCCCTGGCGCGCCCGCACCCGCCGCTCCACCGTCGCCACCTCTGCAACACCGAGCACCGGGTTGACGAAGAACGAGCCGGCGCTGCGGTGGTTGGGGTCGTCGAGGGTCAGCACCATGGATTTGCCGCGGCGGATCTCCAGGACCTGCTGCCGCACCGCCACCGGCGTCGGGTCGCCGCCGTGGTTTCGGAAGCTGCGCTGGAGATCCGGATAGCCCACCGTGCCCGGGGCGCCGGGGCGCAGCTGGAGGGTGATGCCGGTGACCGCATACCGTCCCCGCCAGCGGGTCTTGAAGGCGCTGGTGCGGTAGCCGAAGCCGCAGTCCTGGGCGGGCAGCCGCAGCTTCTCGCCGGTGGCCAGCTCCAGAACCTGGACTTCCTCCGCCACTTCCGAGAGCTCCTGACCGTAGGCGCCGATATTCTGGATCGGTGCCGCCCCGGCGCTGCCGGGGATGCCGCTCAGGCACTCGATGCCCGCCATTCCCTGATGCACCGCCAGCTCCACGATGTGGTCCCAGGGCACCGCCGCTCCGGCCTGCAGCCTGCCGTCGGGGCTGAGCTCCAGGCGATCGTCGGCGGATTGCAGCACCAGCCCGTCGAAGCCGTCGTCGGCCACCAGCAGATTGCTGCCGCCACCGAGGAGGAAGACCTCGTGGCCTTCCTCCCGCGCCCAAGTCACCGCTTGGGAGAGCTCCTTCGGCGTCCGGAAACGAGTGAAAAAGCGCGCCGGTCCCCCCACCGCGAGAGAGGTCAGGGCGGAGAGGAGAACGTCGTCGTGGAGATCGGTGGGCGGCTGCATGGGGGGAGTGTTCCTGGGCGGGCGGAAGGAGCGATCTTAGCAGGGCCGGAATCATTCTGCCGAGAATGGTGCAGTCCGCCGGAGCGCCGGTCTGTTACCCTGATTCTTCAAGCTGTGGGAGGAGCCTGTCCATGAGTCACCCCGTAAAGCCGCCGGTGGGAAGCATCGGCTGGATCGACCTGACGGTCAACGATGCCGCCGGTTTGCAGGAGTTTTATCAGCAGGTCACCGGCTGGGTGGCCGCTCCCGTGGACATGGGGGACTACAATGATTTCAACCTCCAGCGGCCGGATACGGCGACGCCGGTGGCGGGAATCTGCCACGCCCGCGGCGCCAACCAGGGCCTGCCTGCCCAGTGGTTGATCTACATCGTGGTGGCGGACCTGGATGCCAGCATCGAGCGCTGCGAGAGTCTCGGTGGCAAGGTTCTCGCCGGCCCCAAAGGCCAACCGGGCCACGATCGCTACTGCGTCATCGAAGATCCCGCCGGTGCCGTGGCGGCGCTGTATCAGGCGGCGGCGGGCTGAGCGGGTCTCTGCCGAAGTTCCTTCCCTTGGGCGACTTGACTTCCTGAGTCGCTACTGACAATATTTTTCCATTGTGCTGGCTAAGCCAGTCCCCCCTTCTGTTTCTGTGTTTTCTAGAGGATAGGTCGTTCTGCTGTCGTGATTTGACGGCCCCGCACCGGTGCGCCCGGGCAGCGGGGAGATCGATCTTGTTTTGGAGATGCGGGCATGATGACCAAAAGAGCGAGCGAAGTCGGACAGCGGATACGGGCCTGGATACTTGCGGCGGTGATCCTAGGGATGACGGTAGTGGGGGCCTCGTTGGAGGCTCAGACGGTGATCTACACCTACGACAACTCCACCTCCGGGAACATCCCCTTCACCAGCGGCGTCAACGGTGATCCGGCGAACGATTGTCCGGCGGGCCCGAACCTCACCCGCACCTTCTCGGTAGCTGAGTCCTTCACCCTCGCCGATGTGGGGTTCGGCCTCAACGTCTCCCACATCTTTCGGGAAGACGTGGTGGCGGTGTTGGAGTCGCCGGCGGGGACCCGGGCTACCCTGATCAACGTCACCGTCAGCGACCCCGACGACAACTACGACATCCTGATGAGCTCCAGCTCGGAGTCCACCAGCCTCGACGACGGCGACGGTGACAACACCGGTGTGCCCTTTTACCACCGGGATATCGAGGTCAACGCTCTTTCCGCTTTCTCCGGCGAGGGCTCCGCCGGAACCTGGACCCTCTACCTCTGCGACGACTTCGCTGCGGACACGGGCACCTTCAACAACGCGCGGTTGATCCTGCAGCAATCTGCCAGCCAGGCTGCGGTTTGTATGTCCACGGAGACCTACGATTGGGGAGACAACGGCAACCAGGCCGGTTTCTCTAGCACCACCTTCGGCGACATCACGCTGACCGAGGTGAGCACGTTCGATCTCGACAACACCTCCATCGCCGCCACCGATTTCGTCACCCGGACTTCGGTCCAGGGCGGCCACCTGGGCTACTACGCCATGGGCTTCGACGCCGACGCCACGGGCATTGCCCCCGATACCAACGGCGACGAATCTAGCGCCATGATCGTCGTTTTCTCCTTCTCGCCACCGGTGCGGGATCTGAGCTTCGACCTGCTGGACGTGGACTTCATCAACGGCAGCAACAACTCCGACGGCGGTTTCGAGGATCTGGTGCGGGTGCTGGCGGAGGACAGCTCGGGCAATCGGCTGGCCTACCAGACCCAGGACTTCGACGGTAACGGCGATCCGGACCTGGTAGGGGATGTGTGGGAGGCGGACATCACCTCCGGCACCGGTGCCACCACCAGCAATGTCAGCTACTTCATCGCCGGCCCGGTGGCGCAGCTGACGGTGGAGTACTTCCAGGGTGACTTCCCCAACAACCCCGGCGACCAATTCATCGGCATCAGCGATTTCGTCCTCTGCGCCTGGGACTTCGGTGACGCGCCGGCGACCTACGGTACCGATCTGGGCACCGGCGCCCGCCACGCGCTGGGGGACCGCTCCCTCTTCTTGGGCACCACCGCGCCGGACGGCGAAGGGGACGGTCAGCCGGTGGCTGGCGGGGCCGACAACAACGGCGCCAACGGCGACGGAGCGGAGGAGGACGGCGTTGCCAGCTTCCCCGCCACCTCCACCGTCGACGGCATCTACACCGTCACCACCACGGTGACCAACGGGAGCGGCTCGGCGGCGGATCTCTGCGGCTGGATCGACTTCGACCAGGGCGGTGCCTTCGAGAGCGACGAGGGTTCCTGCGTGGTGGTGCCGGCGGCGGGCAGCAACGCCGATTGCACCAACACCGGTGGCGGGGTCTTCTCCTGCACCCTGACCTGGACGGTGCCGGCGGCGGATCGCGCGAACAGCGGCGACTTCTACTCCCGCTTCCGGGTCACCACCGACGGCCTCACCACCGCCGAGGCCACCGGCTCCAAGGCCGATGGCGAGGTGGAGGACTACCGCGCCAGCATCGCCACTCTGCCGGTGACCCTGGCCTCCTTCGAGAGCCAGGATCTGGGAGGCTCTCTGGACGTTCGCTTCACCACCCTCAGCGAGACCCGCAACGCGGGCTTCGAGCTCCAGGGCCGCAGCGCCGGCGAGGAGTGGAAGGTGTTGGCGCGGATTCCCGCCCGCGGCGCCGACTCCCTGGTGCCCCGCAACTATCGCCATCGAGTCCCCGCAACGGTGGCGGGGGCCGCTGTCGCGGAGCTGCGGCTGGTGGATCTGGACTACCAGGGCCGCCGCCGGCCCCACGGTCCCTTCGCGCCGGGGCAGGCTTACGGCGGGGCGCCCAGCGCCCGGGCCATCGATTGGGGGACGGTGAAGGAGCGCACCGGGGCTCGGGGACCGTTGGAAATCGTCGCCGGGGAGGAGGCTCCCAAGCCGCATCCTTCCCTCGGTGGCGGAGCCTTCGCCGATGACTTGGCAGCCCGCCTGTTGGTGGCGGAGAAGGGCCTGCACCGGGTGACCTACGAGCAGCTCGCCGCCGCCGGGGTGGACCTGGCTGGCCAGCCGTCGTCGGCGCTGGCGGTGCTCAATCGCGACCGGCCTCAGCCGCGCCATGTCGGCTGTGGGGAGACCTTCGGCCCCGGCTGCTTCGTCGAGTTCCTGGGCAAGCCCAAGCTCACCCTGCACAGCCCGGTGGACGTCTACACCCTGCGGGTGGATGCCGCTCAGGCTCTGCCCATCGCTTCCTCTCCCGCCGCGTCGGGCACCGCGCCGGCAGGGTTCCACAAGCGCAAAGAGCTGCGCTACGACAACCGGCTCTACAGTTTTGGGTCTCCCAACGGCGATCCGTGGTTCGAGGAGCGGCTGCTCTCCTACGGCGCTCCCGCCGCCGCCCAGCGAACCTTCGATCTGCCGGATCGGGGGGACGGAGCGGTGAAGCTGGTGGTGGATCTTTGGGGGGTCACGGAGCTCCCGGGGGACGCTCCGGATCACCACGTGGTAGTCGTCCTCAACGGCACCGAGGTGCGGGATGTGCGCTTCGACGGGCTCACCGCCCAGCGGCTCAAGATCGACGTCACCCCGTGGGCGCGGGACACCAACAACCAGCTGTCGATCCAAGTTCCGGGAGACACCGGCTACGACTTCGATCTGGTGCACCTGGAAGGATTCAAGGCGGTCTACCGCGGCGACGCGGTGGCTGAGGGTGGGCGCTGGAAGGGCCGTACCTACGATTCTTCCCCCTTCGCCGTCACCGGTTTGGCGTCGGTACCGGCGGTGCTGTGGGCGTCGACGAGCCAGGGCTGGCAGCGGCTGGAAGGGATGCCGGCGGCGGGCCCTGACGGCCTGCAGCTGGACTCTCCCTGGGGCGGCGCCAAGAGCTGGCTAGCCCAGGAGGGGAGCTTCCTGACCCCGGGCATCGAGGCCGGTTTGCCCGCTCCTGCGGAGCCGTCCCTCGCCGATTACCTGATCGTCACCCACCCGGCCTTCGCCGGTGATCTGGACGACCTGGTGGCGCTCCAGACCCGACGGGGCCTGAGCACCGACGTGGTCACCGCCGAGGCGGTCTATGCCGCCTACAGCGACCACGCGGCGGATCCCGAGGCCATTCGCCAGCTGGTGGCGGATTCCCGGGCCCTCGGCGGCCTGAGCTACGTCCTGCTGGTGGGCGGCGACAGCTACGATCCCTACGACTACCTGGGGCTCGGCTCGGTCTCCTTCGTGCCCACGCCCTACGTGCCGGTGGGGGACTTGGTCTCCTTTGCGCCGGCGGATGACCGCCTGGCGGACGTGGATGGCGACACCGTTCCCGACCTGTCCCTGGGGCGGCTGCCGGTGCGCACGCCGGAGGAGCTCGCGGCGATGGTGGACAAGCTGTGGGCCTGGGAGCTGCGCAACGCTTCCCGAGAGGTGCTGCTGGCCTCCGGCCGCTCCGATGTGGGCGATGAGCTGACCTCGGTGAGCGCGGCGTTCGAGACTTCCCTGGGAGCCGCCTGGAGCGCCGATCCGGCGGCGGTGGATCACCACGGCTTCGGAGCGGTGCGCGGACGAGTGCTCGGCGCCCTCAACCGGGGCACCGCCCTGGTCAGCTATGTGGGCCACTCCTCCTACGGCCAGTGGGATTTCGACCCGCTCCTCAACCTGCCGGACGTCGCCTCCCTGGGCAATGCCGGCAAGCCTTCCTGGGTGTTGCAGTGGGGGTGCTGGAATAGCTATTTCGTGTCGCCGGAGGTAGCTACCCTCTCCGATGCGCTGCTCCTCGATCACCGCGGCGGCGCCGTCGGCACCATCGGCGCCACCACGCTGGTGGCCAGCGCCTCTCACCAGGCTCTCGGGCACCGCTTCTTTGCTCAGCTGGGGAACGGCGCCGCCACCTTCGGCGAGGCCCTCCTCGGCGCCAAGCGAGACCTCGCCGCCAGCGGCTCCGCCGCCGACGCCATCGCCGGCGTGGCCCTCCTCGGCGACCCCGCCACCCCGGTGCCCAACCTGGGCTCCCCCGGCGGCGGCCGGCCGGGGCTCTAGCTCCGGAGGGCCCGGGCGAGGATCTCCACCGCGCGGTCCAGCTCGTCCTCGGTGTTGTAGGCGTGGGGGGAGAGGCGCAGGGCCCACTCGACGCCCTTGTCCTGGAAGTCCAGGCGGGCGGAGGAGGCGAGGCTGGCGGAGGTGTTGAGACCCTGGCGGCGGAGTTCTTCGACGATCCCAGGGTTCTGGCCGGGGAGCTCGACGGTGACGATGCCGCACAGCCGGGGACCGCGGTCCAGGACCCGCAGTCCTTTGCCGTTGCTCTGGCCTTCAAGGTCCAGCTCCTGGAGCCGCTGGCGCAGGCCCTCGGCAAGGCCGCCGATGCGGGCGGCGAGGCGCTCCAGGCCCAGCTCCACCGCTTGAGCGGCGGCGACGCCGGTGCCCAGGATCAACGCGTAGGAAAACTCCCAATTCTCGAACCGGCGGGCGTCGCTTGCCAGCTGTAGGCCGTCCTCCCGGGTCCACTGGGCGCCGTGGAGGTCCGGATAGAGGGGCGCGCGGCCGGCTTCCAGGGCGCGATCGGAGACGTAGAGAAAGCCCATGCCCCGGGGGCCGCGGAGGAATTTGCGCGTCGAGGCGCAGAGGAAGTCGCAACCCAGAGCCTCTACGTCCACCGGCAGCTGGCCGATGCTTTGGCAGGCGTCCACCAGCAGCGGCACTCCGTGCTCTCGGCATCGTCGCCCCAGCTCCTCTACCGGCTGCACCAGGCCGCTCTGGGTGGGTACATGGCTGACGGTGACCAGCCGCGGCCGGTGCTCTTCCATCAGCCGCCCCGCCGCCGCCGGATCGAGACCGCCTTCGGGGGCGTCGGGGATCCGCACCATGCGCACGCCGAGGCGTTGGCCGAGGGAGAGGAATTGAATCTGGTTGGAGGTGTAGTCGTCGCGGCTCAGCAGGATCACGTCGCCGGGCTGGAAGTCGAAGGCGGAGAGGGCCAGGGCGAAGCCGGCGGTGGTGTTCTCCACCATGGCGACATTGCGCCGCCGGGTACCCAAGAGCCGCGCCACCGCTTCGTAGGCCTGGTCCAGCTCCCGCCGGCGCAGATCGGCGGCCTCGTAGCCTCCCACCCGGGCCTCGAGCTCCAAATGCTCCCGCACCGTGTCCAGCACGGGCTGCGACATCAGCCCGGCACCGGCGTTGTTGAGGTGGATGCGCCCTTCGCAGCCCGGGGTCTGGGAGCGCAGCTGGGCGATCTCCTCGGGGCTGAAGGCTTGGGAATGGAGCGCTGCTGTGGCTGCCGATGAATCCTCGTGGATCGAGCTCATGGCCGGATGCTAGCAGCCAAAGGGGGTGGAAGTGACCCGGGAGAGCACACCCGCAGGCCGGATCTCTGATATGAATTCGGCATGCTGAGCTCGAAGATTCTCCAGTCCCCTGCTCGTCCCCCCAGGAGCCCGTCGTGGCGGTGATCGGCGTCAAAGAGGTGACCCTCGCCTTCGGCACCGAGGCGCCGCTGCTGGACGGCGTGGGTTTCCACGTCGAGGCCGGGGAGCGGGTGGCGTTGGTGGGGCGCAACGGGTCGGGGAAGTCGACCTTGCTCAAGGTGCTCTCCGGCGACCTGGTGCCCGATGCCGGCGAGGTGGTGACCTCGCCGGGGACCCGGGTGACGCGACTGGCTCAGGAGGTGCCCCAGGATCTCGAGGGGGAGGTTTTCGACGTGGTGGCCGGTGGGCTGGCGGAGCTGGGCAAGCTGTTGGCGGAGTATTACCACCTGAGCCACCACCTGGGCGGCGACGCCGACCTGGCCAAGTTGCAGCGGCTCCAGCAGCGCATCGAGGCGGAGGGCGCCTGGGCGTTGGAGCAGCGGGTGGAGACGGTGATCTCGCGGCTGGCCCTGCCGGCGGAGGCGCGCTTCGAGACCCTCTCCGGCGGCCTCAAACGGCGGGTGCTGCTGGGGCGGGCGCTGGTGGCGGAGCCGGATCTGCTGCTCCTCGACGAGCCCACCAACCACCTCGATCTGCCCGCCATCGCCTGGCTCGAAGAGCTCCTCCAAGGGTTCTCCGGCGCCCTCATCTTCATCACCCACGACCGCACCTTCCTGAAGAATCTGGCCACCCGCATCCTCGAGCTCGACCGCGGTGAGCTCACCGACTGGCCCGGTGACTACCAGCGCTATCTCGAAGCCAAAGCCCACCGCCTGGAGGTGGAGGCGGCCCACAACGCCCGCTTCGACAAGCGGCTGGCGGAGGAGGAGGCGTGGATCCGGCAGGGCATCAAGGCGCGGCGCACCCGCAACGAGGGCCGTGTGCGGGCCCTCCAGCAGATGCGCGAGGAGCGCCGCCGGCGGCAGGCGGTGACCGGCCAGGCGCGGCTGCGCATCGACGACGCCGAGCGCTCCGGCAAGATCGTCATCGAGGCCCAGGGGGTGAGCTTCGGCTACGAGGACAAGCCACTGGTGAAGGACTTCTCCACCACCATCCTGCGCGGCGACAAGGTGGGCATCCTCGGCCCCAACGGTTCCGGCAAGACGACCCTTCTGCGGCTGCTGCTCCAACAGCTGGAGCCCCAGGAAGGCAAGGTGCGTCACGGCTCGCGGCTGGAGCTGGCCTATTTCGACCAGCACCGCGAAGCCTTGGACGAGGAGCGCTCGGTGGCGGACAACGTGGCCAACGGCAACGACAAGGTCACCGTCGGCGGCAAGACCCGCCACGTCATCAGCTACCTCCAGGACTTCCTCTTCCCGCCGGCCCAGACCCGCAGCCCGGTCAATTCCCTCTCCGGCGGCGAGCGCAACCGCCTGCTCCTGGCCCGCCTCTTCACCCGTCCCTTCAACCTGCTGGTGATGGACGAGCCCACCAACGATCTGGACGTCGAGACCCTGGAGCTACTGGAGGCGCTGCTGGTGGAATTCGAGGGCACCCTGCTGCTGGTCAGCCACGACCGTGCCTTCCTCGACAACGTGGTGACCCAGACCCTGGTGATGGAGGGCGACGGCCGGGTCGGGGAGTACGCCGGCGGCTACGAGGATTGGTTGGTGCAGCGACCTTCGACGGCGCCGGAGGACCCCGGCGGGACGAAGAAGAGCGCCGCCAAACCCGCCACTGCCAAGGCCGCTGGGGAGAAGGCTCACGCCGGCGGCCGCCGCAAGCTCAGCAACCGCGAGCGCCACGATCTGGAGACCCTACCGGGCCGCATCGAGGAGCTGGAGGCCAAGCAATCCGATCTCCACGCCAGCCTTGCCGACCCCGACTTCTACCAGGGCGATCATGCCGAGGCTCTGGCCAAGGCCAACGCCCGCCTGGCGGAGCTGGAGGGGGAGATCGAAGCCGCCTACGAGCGCTGGGAAGAGGTGGAGGCGTTGGCGGAGGCGGCGGGACGCTGACGACGGGGCGGTGACGACGGGGCGCTAGCTCAATCCACGTCTCCCCGCACCCACGCCCAGCCGGCGGCGAGGGCGAAGAGAATGCCCGTCCCCAATCCCACCAGCGCCCAGCGCAGGCCGAGGGTGGTGGCCGGCCGGCCGAAAGAGACCAGAGAATCCGTGGCTTCGACGGCGTAGGCGGCGGGGTGGTAGAGGGCCAGGGCCGGGTCGGTGGCCCGCAAGATGAGCAGGAGGATGGTGGCGAGGAAGCCGGCGGTCACTGGCAGCACGAAGCTGCTCCGGGCGAGGCTGACGGCGGTGGCGAGGGTGCAGAAGAAGGTGGTGGCGAGCCAGCCCCACAGACAGGTCAGCAGCAGCGCTCCCCACGGTACGGGTTGATCGAAGCCCAGCTCCGGAGACGCCCAGCGCAGGGCGATCCCCGCCAGCGCAATCCCCAGGGCCAGGAGCAGGAAGCTCAGCCCCACCAGCGCCAGCACCACCAAGTGCTTGGCGGCGGCGATTTGCCAGCGCGGCACCGGCAGAGTGAAGAGCAAGCGCAGGCCCCGGGAACGATGCTCCACCGACGCCACCAGCGCCGCCAGCAGGAAGACCGCCAGGGGCAGGAAGAGGGAGGTCCAGGCCCCCAGGCAGGCCTCCGCCAGCCAGCTCCAAGGGTCGGCGTCGGCACCGGTGAGGAATCGGTGGCCCTCGATGCGGGCGAAGAGGAAGAAGGCCAAGACCACCGTGTAGGGCAAGATCAAGGTGAGCAGCAGCGCCGGGGTGCGACGTAGCTTGAGGGCTTCGGCGATGAGCAGTTGGAAGAATGCCCTCATACCGGATCTCCGCTGCCGGGAGCTGAAACTTCGCCGCCGGTGCCCTCGGTGAGCTCAAGAAAGCGAGCCTCCAGCCGCGGCCGGTGCTCGCTCAGGTGGTGGAGGGAGAAGCCGGCGCCGACGAGGGCGGCGCTGAGCCGGGCCGCCGTCTCCCGGCCCGAGCCCGCCACTCTCAGGGGTTCTTCTTGCGCTTCCTGCGCCGCCGTCTCGGACATCACGATCCAGCCCTCTCGCTCCAGCCATTGCCGGGCCTCTCCGGCTCGCGTCACGCCAACCTGAAGAAAGGCTTCACCGGCGGTGCGCAGCTGATCCGTCGGGCCCTGGTACGCCGCCCGACCCCGCCGCAGGACCACCAGATGGGAGGCGATCTCTTCCACCTCCGCTAGCAGATGGCTGGAGAGGAAGAGCGTTACGCCTTCCGCCGCCACCAGCTGGCCCAGGAGCTTGCGCATCTCCTGCATTCCCGCCGGGTCGAGGCCGTTGGTGGGCTCGTCGAGGATCAGCAGCTCGGGCTTGCGCAGCAGCGCCAGGGCCAGCCCCAGCCGCTGCTCCATGCCCAGGGAGTAGCCTCCCGCACGGCGGTGGGCGGCTTCGGTGAGGCCTACCAGCGCCAGGCACTCTCCGGTGCGGGCCGGGGGCATGGCCACCACCCGCCGCACCAGTTCCAGATTCTCGTGGCCGGTGAGGTGGGGGTAGAAAGTGGGGGTCTCGATCAACGCTCCCACCCGCTGCAGGACCTCTCGGCGCTGCCGCTGTGGGTCCCGCCCCAGGATCTCCACCGTCCCGGCGTCGGGACGCAGCAGGCCGAGGATCATCTTCAAGGTGGTGGTCTTGCCCGCGCCGTTGGGGCCGAGGAAGCCGGTGATCCTGCCCCGGGGGACGGTGAGGGAGAGATCCTCCACCGCCGTCACCGATCCGAAGGAACGGCAGAGGCCGCGAGTGACCAGGGCATCGCTCATGGCCGATCCTGCGGGTGAGAGTGGTCGAGGATCCATCGGGAGACCCGCTCGAGAACCTTCGGTGCGAGGGTGACTTCCAGCCGGGCGTACTCCGACGGGCGGCCGGTGGTGGAGGGTTGGAGCAGGTGATTGAGACCGGGGATCACCTCGACGGTGGCTCGCGGGTTGTCGGCGAGGGCCGTTCGCAGGTCCGGAGCGTGGACCGACGGCGGGACCTGGAGATCTTTCGAGCCATAGAGCGCCAGTACCGGCAGCCGGAGCTCCTCCAGAACCGGCCGCGGATCGTAGTAGAGGGCGTCTTCCATCTGCCGAGAAAGGAGGGCCTGCACCAAGATCCTCCGGCGCGCTCCGGCGGCCAGCTGGAGCCCGGTGCCGGCCTGCAGCTGCTCGAGATTCTCGACCACCTGCTCCAGGCTTTGGTGCTTCTCGGCTTCGGGGAGGTCGGCGGTGCGGAGCTCGAAAGCGGTGAGCAGGAGGAGCTCCATTACTTCCAGGTCCGAGGCCTCGGCGCCCTCGGCCTGGGCAACCCGCAGCTGCTGCTCGACCCACACCTCATGGCCCGGCAGGGCGGGGGGCGAGAGCAAGACCAAGAAGGCCAGCCGTGGATCCTCCCGGGCTGCCAGGCCGGCGACGAGGCTGCCCTGGCTGGCGCCGAGGAGCCCGACCCGCCCGGGATCGATCTTCGGTTGCTCTCGGAGTAGCTCTACCGCCGCGCCGGCCTCGGCGGCGAGGTCTTCAAAGCGCGCTTCCAGCAATTCACCGCCGGAGCCTCCGGTGCCGCGGTCGTCATAGCGCAGCACGGCGACGCCGGCGCGGGTCAGAGCGTCCGCCAGCACCAGATAGCGCTGGTGGCCGGCGAGGGTGCCGTCCCGATCCTGGGGGCCGGCACCGGAGAGCAGCACCACCCCCGGAAACGGGCCATCGCCTTGCGGTACCGTCACCGCGCCGGCGAGCTCGACGCCGCCGCTGGAGAAGGTCACTTCTCGTTGGGAGTAGGGGAAGGGTGGCTGGGGAGTCTGGGGGTGGCCGGCACTGCTTTGCTGCTCCTGCCAGAGTCCTCCGAGCCAGCCGCCGAGGCCCATCAGGAGCAGCGCGATCAGGCCGACCCCCACGGCCGTGGCTCGGCGACGGATGGGGGAGCGGCGGGATGGAGTGAATCGGTTGGCCATGGGGAGCGGACGCGCAGCTGCCGGGAGAGCAGAGTCGGAGAATCGGGTTCCAACCCAGCAGACGTTCGAAGCTGCGAGATCTTAACCGTTGGCTCGGATTGGCCCCGCCCCTCGGCGCCGCCTCGTGTTCTACTTGGTACTGGAAACTTCGAGCCTCGATGCTTCGAAGTAAGAGCTTCAAGTCCAGGAGGATTCGCCAGCATGTCTCAAGCATCGCCCGACTCATCTGCAGCCCGGGAACACCGCCCCAAGGCCCCCAACCATCCCAAACCGGTAGTGCTCATCGTGCGCGACGGTTGGGGCCGCAACCCACATCCCGAGCACAATGCCTTCAACGCCATTCTGCAGGCCGAGACCCCGCGCTGTGATGCGCTGTTGCGGGAGTACCCCTGGACCCTGATCAAGACCAGCGGGGAGGACGTGGGGCTGCCCGAGGGAACCATGGGCAACAGCGAGGTGGGGCATCAGAACCTCGGGGCCGGGCGCATCGTGGACCAGGAATCGGTGCGCATCACCAAGGCCATCCGCGACGGCAGCTTCTTCGACAACCACGTGCTGGTGCAGGCAGTGCAGAAGGCCCGGGACCGGGATGCTGCCGTGCATCTCTTCTGCATCGCTTCCGACGCTGGCGTCCATGGCCTCCTCGACCACCTCTACGGAACCCTCGAGCTCTGCCGGCGCCAAGGAGCGGAGGCGGTCTTCGTCCATCTCTTCACCGACGGCCGGGACACCGGTCCCTTCACCGGCGCTGAGTATGTGCGGCAGGTGGAGGAGCGATGCGCCGACCTGGGGGTGGGCCGGGTGGCCACGGTGTGCGGCCGCTATTGGGCCATGGATCGGGACAACCGCTGGGAGCGGGTGCAGCGCGCCTACGATTGTTTGACGGGACGCTCGACGGGTGAGGACGAGGTCGCGGTCCCCCGCTTCGACTCGGCGCCGGCGGCGGTGCAGGACTACTACGACCATCCCACCGGAGGCAGCCAGCAGGGGGATGAGTTCATCACCCCGCGGACCGTCGGCGCCGATTCGGCGGCGGTGGCGGCGTCGCGGGTGAGCGACGGCGACACGGTGATCTTCGTCAACTACCGCGGCGACCGGCCTCGGGAGCTCAGCCAGGCTTTCGTCTTCGAGGATTTCTATGGCCACGTAAAGGCTTCCCCGGACTCCGGCGAGCGGGGTTTCGACCGCGGTCCGCGCCTCGATCTCACCTACGTCACCATGACCGCTTATCAGGAGGAGCTCGGGCCCTTCGTGGAGGTGGCCTTCCCCAAGCCTCCGAAGCTCGAGGACATTGGCGGTGCCTATCTATCGCGGCTGGGGCTGCGGCAATTCCGCTGCGCCGAAACGGAGAAATTCCCCCACGTCACCTTCTTCTTCAACGACTATCGCGACGAGCCCTTCCCCGGCGAGTCCCGCTCCATGGCCCAGTCGCCGCGGGTGGCCACCTACGATCTGAAGCCCGAAATGAGCGCCCAGGAGGTCTGCGATGCGGTGCTGGAACGCATCGTGGCGGAGGATTGCGAGGACTTCATCCTGGTCAACTTCGCCAACACCGACATGGTGGGCCACACCGGCAAGCTGCCGGCGGCGATCCGGGCGGCGGAGGTGGTGGACGAGATGGTCGGGGCCATCGTCGACGCCACGGTGGAGCACGGCGGCAAGCTGATCGTGACGGCGGACCACGGCAATTCGGAGCAGATGTGGGATCCGGAGACCGAGGCACCCCACACCGCCCACACCACTTACGACGTCGAGCTCATCGTCGTCGACCCCCACCGCCGGGATCAGGCCACGGGCAGCCCGGAGAAGCCCTCGCCGGGGCTGCGGGAGGGCGGCCGGCTAGCGGATGTCTTCCCGACGATCTTGGAGCTGATGCAGCTGGAGCAGCCTTCCGCCATGGCCGGCTGCTCCCTGTTGAAGGGCTAGCCGCCGCTGCGGTGGCCGGTGGCGGCGCAGCCGGGACAGGTCCAATCCGGGGGTTGTTCGGTGCCGGCCAGGCCGGGCTCCGAGTCCGCGGGGGCATCCACCAGCAAGCTGGGAGTACCGCAGTCGGGGCATCGCGGCGGCGTCGCCCGGGGCCGTGCCTTGGGGGCTCGGGAGGACGTCTTGGGGGTCCGGGAAGGCCGTCGTTTCTCGCGGCGGCCGGGCTTGGATGCCGGTTCCGCTCGAGAGGGAGGCTCCGATTGGTGCAGGGCGAAGAGATTCGATTCCCTCGACGATCCCCGGAGCCATCGGTCCCAGGCGGCGACGGTGACTACCAGTCCGGCGAGCGCCCAGACCGCCGGCAGCGAGAGCAGCAGCTGCATCCCTCGGGTCACCGCCGATATCTGCGAGGTGGGAACGAGAGCCACCCAGCCCAGAGCGAGGGCGGCCCCTAGCGCTGCCAGCTTCCAGCCACCGGCGAGGGCCGACGGTATGGATGCCGAGGAGCTGTTCTTCAGAAACCGATGCACGCTTTGCCTCCGGCCAAAATGCCAAGCCTCTAGACTGAGACGCTGGGTCCTCGGAACCCGCTCCCGGGGGGCGCTCTCTTCGGCGAGGCCCTCGGGACGGCCTTCATGGGATCCCTAGGTGTCCTCCCGAAGCTCCTGGGCGGCGCCCTAAGGAGCGCGCCCCAACAAGAGCGGCCCAGCGGGACTACCCATTCTTCGAGGATGCTTTTCTCACTAGTTGCCGTTCGCGCATTCTTTGAAGACAGATAAATCGGTGATTCTGTTGTTGCGGCGAGAGCATTCGTCGGCTCGAGCGGTTTCTTCTGGTCCCCGAGGAGTCTCCCTTTCGGGGCTCAACTCTCGCGTTTCTCCGGTTGAGCAGCTGTCTCGCCTCGTGATTTCATTTTTTTGTTGCCTGATAGCAGAAAACTAAAAATCTCTTGTAGAATTGTGGCGCCATGTCACTTCAGGGCCAGCACCGTCGCGAGCTCTTCGACCTTGCGCTTCGCCAGGCCGGCTATTTCACCGCCCAGCAGGCGTTGGGGGTGGGGTACTCCTACCAGGGCCAGAAGTACCACGCCGATGTAGGCAATTGGCGGCGGGTAGGTCGGGGGCTCTTTCGCTTGCCGGAGATCCCGCAGGGGGAGCATGCCGAGCTGGTGCGGTGGTCGCTGTGGGCGCGGGGGGAGGGAGCGGTTTCGCACCGGACGGCGGCACGGCTTTGGGGCCTGCTGCCGGAGCTAGAAGACGCAGCGGTAGACCTCACGGTTCCGCCGGGCTATCGCCGCCGCGCTCGAGGTGCTCGCCTGTACCGAGCCGAGGTGAGTGTCGCGGATCTGGACCAGCGGCCCGGATTCCGCGTGACCCGGCCCCTGCGCACGGTCCTCGATCTGGCGCCGGAGCTCTCCGCCGGGGAGCTGCCGGCGGTGCTCGAGAGGGCGCTGGATCGCGACTCCTTCGATCTTCCGACCCTACGCCGAGCTGCCGACGGCCGGGGAGCCGAGACGGCGCTGGCGGTGGAGCGGGCGGTGGCGGCGCTGCGGGGGGATCCGTTTCCGGGGGCGGTTTCATCCCTTCCTCGAGAGGCCACCGAGAACCAGGCTATCGAGAGTGAGGTGCCGGAGGATTCCGGAGCTGAGGAATTGGGGGAAGATTGGCGGCAGTGGTAGAGGGGGAGCTCATGGATCTGGTCTTGGCTCGAGACTCAGCCGATGAACGCTGAGGGTTGGAGGGGACCTAGCCTCCGGGGCGCAGCCAGCGCTCGATGCCTGCCAGGAGGGAATCCACCAACAGGGCGAGGAGGGCTGCTGGGAGGGCTCCGGAGAGGATCTGCCAGGTATCCACGAGCTGTAGACCGCTGACGATGGGCTCGCCGAGGCCGCCGGCGCCGATGAAGGCGGCGAGGGTGGCGGTGCCGACGGTGATCACTGCGGCGGTGCGCACGCCGGCGAGGATCACCGGGGCGGCCAGGGGCAGGCGGATGTGGCGCAGCACCTGGCCGTCGGTCATACCCAGGGCGGTGGCGCTTTGCACGGCCTGGGGATCGGCGTCGCGAACGCCGGTGTAGGTGTTGCGCAGGATGGGGAAGAGGGAGTAGATCCACAGCGCCACTACCGCCGGCAAGGCGCCGACTCCAAAGAGGGGAATCATGAACGCCAGCAGCGCGATGGAGGGCACCGTCTGGGTGATGCCGACGGCGCGGATGGTGGGTTCGGCGATGCGCCGTCGGCGTTCCAGCCAAAGCCCCAGGGGCACGGCGATGAGCACTCCCAAGGCGACGCCGGCGGCGGCCAGCCCCAGGTGCTCGAGGGTTCGCTGAAGAAGGGAAGCGCGCTGGTTCCACAGATAGCCCCAGAAGCTTCCTGCCCGGCGGCTCTCCTCGATTTCTTCCCCCTCGCCGCCGGCCACCAGTCCCAGCGTCACCAGCGCGTCCCGAGCTACCTGCGCCTCGCTGGCGCCTTCTTCCTGCAGCCGCAGATTGAGGCCCCGCATGGTCTCCTCGCTCAACGCATCCGCCAGCAGTGCCAGGGTCGCCACCGCCTCCGGATGCTCGCGCACCGCCTCTCCGCGCATCAGCGGTGCCGCTTGGTACGGCGGGAAGAAGCCGCGGTCGTCCTCCAACACCACCAGATCGTGGACCAGCAACCGGCCGTCGGTGGTGTAGACGTCGAGGACATCCAGATCACCGCTGCCGGCGGCCTGGTACTTGAGCGCCTGCTGCAGATTCTGCACATTTCGGAAGCGCAGGCCGTAGGTCTGCTCCAGCCCCGGCAGGCCGTCGGGCCGGTTGGCGAATTCATAGCCGAAGCCGGCCCGCAGCTCCGGCGCCAGGGGCACCAGGTCGCTGAGGGTGCGCAATCCTTCGGTCTCCGCCAGGACCTTGGGTACGGCGATCTCGTAGGCGTTCTCAAAGCCCAGGGGTGGCAGCCACCACAGATCCCAGCGCTGGAGGAAGCGCTGCCGCACCCGATTGAGGGTTGCGGTGGCGTCGCCGGCGGGGTCGGCGTCCAAGATCGACACCAGGCCGGTGCCGGTGTACTCCGGATAGAGGTCGATGGCGCCGGTGCGTAGCGCTTCGAAGCACACCTGGGTGCCGGCGAGGCCCAGCCGCCGCTCCACGGCCAGCTCGGTGCGCTCCTCGATGAGCTGGGCGAAGAGCTCCCCCAGCAGCCGGCTTTCGGCGAAGTTCTTCGAGCCCACCACCAGGTCGGGCTCCTGGGCGTGGATCTCAGTGATGGAAGGGCTGGCTAGCCAGAGAGCCAAGGCGCCGAGCAAGAAGATGCTTCTGGGACGGAGCACGGGCATTCCCAGGCCTCTCCCTCGCGGCCTGCGGCTCTTCCCCTTGGGAGTTTCGCGGCGACTCACGAGCCTTCACCCCGTGGGCGCCGCTCTTCTCCCTGAGGCCTTCGCAGGGCCAGGAGGCGCTGGACGTAGGGATCCGCTGGCGCCGCCGCCAGCTCCCGAGGCGTCGCCACCTGCAGCAGCCGGCCGCCCTGCATCACCCCCACCCGATCCGCCAGCAGGAAGGCTTCTTCCAGGTCGTGGGTGACCAGGAGGAGAGTCTTGTGGATCTGCTCCTCGAGCTCCAGAAACTGGCTTTGGAGCTCGGCCCGGGTGAGGGCGTCGAGAGCGCCGAAGGGCTCGTCCAGGAGGATCACCTCCGGCTCCGCCGCCAGCGCCCGGGCCAGGGCCACCCGCTGGCGCTGGCCACCGGAGAGCTCGCTGGGGTAGCGGTTTCCGTGGGTCGACGGATCGAGACCCACCAGCTCGAGCATCTCGTCTCCCCGCCGCTGCCGGCGCCGGGGCTCCCAGCCGCTCAGCCAGGGGACCAGCTGGACGTTGCGGTGGACGCTCCAATGGGGGATTAGCCCCCCTTCCTGCTGCACATACCCCAGGCGCCGCCGCAGGGCGATGGCATCCACCGCCGCCACGTTTTCGCCGTCCACCCGCACGGTTCCGGCGGTGGGCTCGGTCATGCGGTTGAACAGCCGCAGCAGTGTGGTCTTGCCGCTGCCGCTCTCCCCGATAAGCGCCACCGTCTCCCCCCGCCGTACCTCCAGATCCACCCCATCCAGCGCCACCACGCCGCCGGGATAGCGCTTCGTGACGCCGGAAGCCTGGAGGATCGGGGTTTCGGGGGGCATGGGCGGGAGTTTACCCCGCCGAGATCTAGCCAGCCGGCAGCAGCCGCACATCCACCCGGCGGTTGAGGCGGCGGCCTTCGGCGGTGTCGTTGGTGGCCACCGGTTGGGTGGCGCCGCGGCCTTCGACGCGCAAAGTCTTGGGCGAGACGCCTTGCCGACGCAGATAGTTGGCGACGGCCAGGGCGCGGGCGTTGGAGACTCGTCGGTTGGCCAGGGCGCTGCCGTCGGCGTCGCCGTGGCCGACGATTTCAGCTCGCAGGCCGCCCTCGCGGAGGCGCTGAGCGATGCGGTCCAGGGTGGCCCGGGCATCGGTGTCGAGGGTCGTGCCGCCAAAGGGGAAGAGGATGCGGTGGAGCTGGATGCGGCTGGCCTCCGCCGCGCTGGCATCTTTGGCCTGAGGCTCGACGGAGCGGGAGACGGTGGAGGGGACGTCCGCGGGGATGAAGTCGTGCTCCGCCACCAGGCGCTGGCCGTCACCGGCGAGAAGGAAGGCTAGGAGGCGCCGTAGCTCGCCGGTCGGTTCGCCGCGGGTGTAGAGCAGGAGCGGCCGGTACACGGGATAGGTGCCGGCGCGCACGGTTTCCAATGTCGGCAGGAAGCCGCGGCCGTTGCGCCCCACCACCGGCACCGCCCGCACCTCCGGCCGCACCCACCCCATGCCCAGATAGGAGATGGCTCCGGGCTCGCCGGCCACCAGCTTCACGATGTCCTCGCTGTGTTCGACGAATCGGGTCTGGGGGCCGAATTCCTCTGGCCCTTTCTTGTTGCCGCGGCGCACGACCTTCTCTTTGAAGAATCCGTGGGTGCCGGAGTAGCTGGGGCGACTGATCAGCACCACCGGCAGATCCGGCCCGCCGAGCTCACTCCAGCTAGTGATCTGGCCCGTGAAGAGCCGCGAGAGCTGTCCAATGGAGAGCTTGGCCACGGGGTTGTCGGGGTGGACCAGCACGGCGATGCCGTCATAGCCGAGGATGTACTCCTTGAGCTCGAGGCCCAGGCGACGGGCCTCCGCCAGCTCCGACTCTTTGACGCTACGGGAAGAGGCGCCGAGGTCGGCGGAGCCATCGAAGAGGCCGACGAAGGCGGTGCCCGAGCCCAGGGATCCCCAATGGATCTCGGCCCCGGGGTGAGTTCCCTCGTAGGCGCGGGCCAGGGCTGGCCCCAAGGCACCGCCGATGGTGTCCGAGCCCTTGACCTGCAGCACAGTAGCCCCTTCCGGATCGGTGCTCTGGCCGTATGCTGCCGCTGCCGGCAGGAAGATCGGTAGAAAAACCCAGAGCAGAATTTGGGCGAGGCGTGGGCGAGGCGTCGAGATCTTCATCGGGTCTCCACAATGGTTGGAGGTGAGGGATTCTGCGGGCTTCGGTGAGCGGGAGCTCGAGGAGAGGCGGCTGAGCTCGGATGGGGCCTGTCAAATAAAGTCCACCGGCCAGTTGATCCACACCGGCACCGCCGCTCCCCGGTGCAGGCCGGGGGAGAAGCGGTAGCTCCGCACGGTTTCCAGCGCGATGCGCTCGAAGGCCTCCAACTCCTCTCTTGGTCGGTAGACCTGGGCTTGCTGGACCCTCCCGTCGACTCCGATGAGCAGCCGCAGGACGATGGTGGGCTTGAGGCCGGAGGTGTCCTCGGGGCTTGCCGGTGGAGCCCCGGCCTCGAGCACCGGTAGGCGATCCGAGGGCCCGGCGAGGTCGGTGGCTTCCTTGGGCTCGAGCTGGAGGATCTCGGGTTTGGCGGTGGCCGGGGCCACCGCCGGCGTCGAGCTGTCCTGGAGCAGGGTGGAGGCGAGCACCGCCACCGCCGCCAGCGGCAGCACCAGGAGGGCCACCATCCAGGGCCGCCAGGTGCGGGAGCCGCCGTCATCGGCGGGCAGCACCTGGGCGGGGAAGGATGGCAGGGTCGGCGGATCATCGTCGCCGGAGAGCTCGACCGGGCGGTGCTCGGCCCCCTCCCGGGCTGCCTGGGAGGGTTTCGGGGTGACCAGGATGCCTTCGTCCTGGCGCCGCGCTGCCTCCATGACCAATTCCTGGGCCGAAGCGCTCATGGTCCGGCGCACGATTTCCACTCCGCTCTTGGCCTGGAAGTAGGTGCCTTCTTCGGTGAGCAGGGCGAAGACGGCGTCGGTCGCCTGGAGGTCGCCGTATTGAGCGTGGACCACCCGCCCGTGGTCGAGCAGGATCAGCCCTGCCCCGGCACGGCCGTCGACGATGATTCGGCAGCTGCCGCCGGCCATGGCTTTGACTTGTAGCAGGTCGGCGAGGGAGAGCTCTTGAGTGGTGCCGGCAATGGCCATGGTTGCAGCGGTCTCCGCAGGTTGAATGTCGTTTGGGACGAGGGCTGAGAGCTGAGAGCTGACTGTGGGCGGCTTCTGGGAAGCGGCTCGGGAAGAACCCTATGGAGTGGCTGTGAGGGCTGGGTGAACAAGCCAGTCCATTGCCGTGACAGTGTTCTCAATCATGGGTTCTCAATCATGGGTTCTCAATCATGGGTTCTCAATCATGGGTTCTCGATCGTGGGTCCTCTAGTGTGGGCTCCCTCGGGTGTGCGAGTTTGCCGGCTGCCCCGCTGCGCGGCGGGGGGCAGTCGTACCTTGCGCTATCCTCCCGGTGAGGGGCCTCTGCAGCGGGCAGGGCGCCGATTCCTCAAACCTTTTCCTCCAGGAGCCAATTCGTGGCGAGCAGCGAGAAAGTCCGATTTCCGGGAGCCTTCGACAATCAACTGGCGGGGCGGCTGGAGTTGCCCGATGGCGAGCCCTGCGCCTGGGCTCTCTTCGCCCACTGCTTCACCTGCTCGAAGGATCTCAAGGCGGTGGGCTGGATCAGCCGGGCGCTGGTGCGCCGGGGCATCGCGGTGCTGCGCTTCGACTTCACCGGCCTGGGGGAAAGCGAGGGAGACTTCGCCGATTCCACCTTCAGCTCCAACCTCCAGGACCTGGCCATGGCGGCGGAGTATCTGCGCCGCGAGCACGCAGCTCCGACCTTGCTCATCGGTCACAGCCTGGGCGGCGCCGCCATGCTCGGGGTCGCCCACGAGGTGCCGGAGGCGGTGGCGGTGGTGACCATCGGGGCTCCCAGCGACACCGCCCATCTGCGCGAGGGAGTACTCGGGGCGGTGCCGGATCTTGCGCCGGAGGAGACCGCCGAGGTGAGCCTGGCGGGGCGCCCCTTCACCATCAAGGGGCAGCTGCTGCAGGATCTGGAGGAGAACCACCTCCACGGCCGCATCGCCGCTCTGGGACAAGCGCTGCTGATCCTCCACTCGCCGGTGGACGAGGTGGTGGGCATCGACCAGGCCCGCCGCATCTACCAGGCGGCCAAGCATCCCAAGAGCTTCGTGTCCCTGGACGATGCGGATCACCTGCTCACCCGAGAGCGGGACGCCCGCTACGCCGCCGGCGTCATCGCCGCCTGGGCGGAACGGTACTTGCCCGAATCCGACGCGGAGGCCGCTGCCAACAGGGCGGCTGGGGACGAGGCTTCCGGAGATCGCCTGGCGCAGCAGCGGGCCGACGAAGCCCAGCGCCAGCTCGGCAAGGGGGACGTGGTGGTGGTGGGCGGCGCCGAGGGCTTCGCCAACCAGGTGCGCACCCAGCACCACTCCTGGGTGGCCGACGAGCCCACCTCGGTGCCCGGTGGTACCGATACCGGTCCCAACCCCTACCAGCTGCTGCTCTCGGGGCTCGGGACCTGCATCTCCATGACCTTGCGCATGTACGCTGAACGCAAGGGTTGGCCGCTGGAAGGGACGCGGGTGCAGCTGCACCACTCCCGCATGCATGCGAAAGACTGCGAGGACTGCCTCAACGACAGCGGGTTCATCGACCGCATCGATGTCGACTTGACCGTCTACGGCCCTCTGGACAGTGCTCAGCGGGAGCGCCTCGAGGAGATCGCCGGCCGCTGCCCGGTGCATCGGACCCTGGGCTCCGAGACCCGCATCTACAAGCGCATGGTGGAGGAGTAGGACGGCTTCTTGTCGGTGCCCGCGCCCGGTGTCTGCGTTGGGTGTCTGGGCCCAGCGTGCCGGGAGGGCGAGGAGCACCGTCCTCTAAGAAGGTCATGGCCTGTCTACATATTGGGACATCGGGATAGGTCCTGGGCCTTGGCTCTCAAGGGGTTGCTGAATCGTTTGCGAAAGACCGAAGCCCGTCTCGGGGTCTGCGCGGATCGCGGCTCGCCTCGTCTGTCCTGTTTGGGGGTCATGCTGTGTCCGCATAATTGGACGACTTCGGCAGGAAACGCTCATTCCGGCGTTTCTGCGCCCTTTTTGGGCGTGGTCAGAAGGTCTGGCATCGATCCTGCTTTATTTGTCTGGCGTAAGAGAGAAGAGGAACGAGCCAGTCGAGAGACTCCTTCTCCTCATTTCCTTCTCGAACCCTTCCCCGCCGGGACTGGGCTGCCGCTAGCCGCTACGTTCCGGCCCTTCCTCCTCGCGACCGGTGTGAAAACCGGTCGCGCCTACCTGTGTGCAGGCAGAATCTCGATTCGCCGCCAGGTGCCCATATAATAGCCGCGTGACTGAACAAGACTTGGCGGACGAGCAATCACCAAGGGTCCTGGCTCGCTCCAGCCATCCCATCTCCCGTGACGACATGCCCAGCAATGTCGTCAAAGTTCTCTACCGGCTCAACAAGGCGGGCTTCAAGGCGTACCTGGTGGGGGGGAGCGTCCGAGATCTGATGCTCGGCCGCGAGCCCAAAGACTTCGATATCGGTACCGACGCCAAGCCGGCGGAGATCCGCCGCCTGTTCCGCAATTCGCGGATCATCGGCCGGCGGTTTCGGCTTGCCCACATCTACTTTCAAGACGGCATCATCGAAGCCGCCACCTTCCGCCGGACCCCCGAGGAGGACGAGCAGGAGAGCGCGCCCGACGAGTTGCTGATCACCAGCGACAACACCTTCGGCACGCCTCGGCAGGACGCTTTCCGCCGCGACTTCACCATCAACGCGCTGTTCTACAACATCGACGACTTCTCGGTCCTCGACTACGTCGGGGGCATCCGGGACCTGGAGGATCGCATCGTCCGCTGCATCGGGGATCCGGGCATCCGCTTCCAGGAGGATCCGGTGCGCATGATGCGGGCCTGCGAGTTCGCCGCGCGGCTGGGATTCACCATCGAGCCGCGGACCCGGGACGGCGTCGTGGAGTGGGCCGACGAGTTGAGCAAGGCGGCGCCGGCGCGGATCACCGAGGAGCTGATTCAGCTGCTGCGCTGCGGCCATGCCGGTTCGGCGATTCAGTGGATGCTCGACCTGGGGCTGGTGGACGTCCTGCTCCCGGAGGTTCTCGACATGGTGTCCGCCGAGGCCCAGGGCCTGGGCGACCTGGGAGCGTTGCTGCCGGTCATCGACACGCGCATGGCAGAGGGCGAAGAGATCTCCGACAGCGCCCTGGTGGCGGCGGTGCTGCTGCCCACAGTACTGCTCGCCCGGGGGCGCAAAGAGGCGAAGCTGCGCCGGCCCTTGAGCCGCAAGGAAGTGGTGACGGTGGTCCAGCGGGCCACCCGGGACTTCCTCCAGCGCTTTTCTCTGGCCAAGGCCAAGGCTCAGGGCATGCTCGAGGCGTTGATCGGATTCCAACGTCTTTGCGAGCCGGGGTGGACGCCGGCCCGGCGTCGGCGGTACGCTGGAGACACCTCCTTTCCCGACGCCCTGAGCCTCTTCGGGCTGATGGTGGAAGCCACCGGCCAAGGGCGCGAGGAGCTCGAGGAATGGCAGGAAGCCGGACGATTGGCGGCAGCGGAACGGGCGAAATCGAAGCCCCCACGGCGTCGGGGGCGGGGCGGAGGGGGGGG
>JAXHTF010000044.1 GCA_034211275.1 Acidobacteriota bacterium | reverse complement strand
CCTTCCACCAGCACCTTGACGGTCTGGTCAGGCAGCTTCAGCAACTGGGTGACCGTTGCCATCGTGCCGACTTCATAAATGTCTTCGGATCCCGGATCATCATCAGCCGCTTCGCGCTGGGCAACAAGCATGATCTGCTTATCGGCCTGCATGACATGCTCAAGCGCATTGATCGACTTGGCGCGCCCGACAAATAACGGCACAACCATATGCGGAAACACCACAATGTCGCGGAGCGGTAAGACCGGAAAGATATTCGTTTGTGAAGAACTGCTACTTTGCATAATTCGATCCCTTTATGGGCCTCGCGGATTGTCTATCTTGCGCCGATTCCCATCTTCCGCCAACTGCCAGAAATGGTCCCACGGCCGCAAAGCGCCTAGATTGAAGCACGCTTTTCGACACCTGATGTGGCCCTTCCGCGCGCGAAATTCAAGCTGTCGGCAAAACGGGAGAGATAGCGTAAACAAAAAGGCGGTGAACGGCGAAACTATCCAGATGGTCAAAGCGCCATTTCGCATCAAGCGCCAGACCAAACCGGGCGGGCTGCCCGGTCTGTTGTCCGGCTGCGCGAAACCAGTCAGGCAGACGTACCGATATCTTCGCGCCGCTCCCTGTCGGAATAGATGTAAAGCGGACTTGCTTTCCCATCCACGACTTCACCACTGATCACGACTTCCTCGACGCCTTCGAGGCTCGGCAAGTCATACATCGTATCAAGCAGGATAGCCTCAAGAATCGACCGCAGACCGCGTGCACCGGTTTTCCGCGCAATGCCCTTCTTGGCAATGGCATGCAAAGCCTCATCCGAGAAGGAGAGCTTGACATCTTCCATATCAAACAGACGCTGGAACTGCTTTATCAGAGCATTTTTCGGCTTTGTCAGAATTTCGACCAGGGCCGCTTCGTCAAGATCGCTCAACGTCGCCAGCACCGGCAGACGGCCGACAAATTCAGGAATCAGGCCAAACGACAGCAAATCCTCCGGCTCAAGCTCTTTCAGCACCTCACCCGTCTTGCGATCATCAGGCACACGCACATCGGCGCCAAACCCGACCGATGAATTCTGTCCCCGATGGGAGATGATCCGTTCCAGACCGGCAAATGCGCCGCCACAGATAAACAGGATATTGGTGGTATCGACCTGCAGGAATTCCTGCTGCGGATGCTTACGCCCGCCTTGCGGGGGCACACTCGCGACAGTGCCTTCCATAAGTTTCAGGAGCGCCTGCTGCACCCCTTCGCCCGAAACATCGCGCGTGATGGACGGATTGTCGGATTTGCGGCTGATCTTATCCACCTCATCGATATAAACGATGCCACGCTGCGCCTTCTCCACATTGTAATCGGCGGCCTGCAACAGTTTCAGGATGATATTTTCAACATCTTCACCAACATAACCGGCTTCGGTCATTGGCCCTCAACTTTCTCGGTGTCTTCGAGCTCGGTCAGCGCTTTGCCGGCCGCGCGGCGTCGGCAGCGACCCACGATGGGGGCGCCAGCGGTGCTTTTTGGAGCGGCGTCCTGGCGACGGCGGTGGCCACGCCGTGTACGGCTCCCTTCATGGGCAGCGCTGTCGGTTTCGCCACCGTCGTGGCGCCGCCCGTAGCCGTGGCCGTCTTCACCGCCCTCGGCGCCGGCATGGCTGCCCCCTACGTCGCTCTGGTCTATTTCCCCGCCGCTCTGCGCAAGCTGCCGCGGCCTGGCCCGTGGATGGAGACCCTCAAGCAGCTCATGGCCTTCCCGCTCTTCGCCACGGTTTTGTGGCTCGTCTGGGTGCTGGCCGCCCAGCGCGGGACACCGGGAGTGATGGTGGTCCTCGCTGCCCTTCTCCTCGCCGGTTTCGCCGCCTGGCTGGCGCCGCGCATGTCTCGGGATCGGGCTGGAGATGGGGCTCGCCGGAGGTGGTTGCAGGGCGTCGGGGTGACGCTGGCGGCGCTCTGCGCTGTCGGTGCCGTGGCGCTGGTGCTTTCCCCGGCCTTCCTCGAGGCCGATGCCGAGACGGGGACCGCCGCCGGGTCGACTTCAGAAGCCGGCCTCGAGTGGCTGACCTGGAGCCCGGAGCTGGTCGCCGATCTGCGCGCCGAAGGCCGGCCGGTCTACGTCGACTTCACCGCTCGCTGGTGTCTGACCTGCCAGGTCAACAAGCGGGTGGTCTTCGGCTCGGATCGGGTGCTGCGGGAGCTCGAGGAGCGCAACATCGCCCTGGTGCGCGGGGATTGGACCAACCAGGATCCGCGCATCACCGCCGCCCTCGAAGAACACGGGCGCAGCGGAGTGCCGCTCAATCTCTTCTATTCGCCGGACTCCGGCGCACCGCCGGAGGTTTTGCCCACGGTGCTCAGCCCGGATCTCGTCCTGCGAGTGATTCGATCATCCAGCGACCGCCGGTCGCAGACCTCTTGAACCTCAACAAGACTCCAAGGAGACTCAGCGAAATGAGACATCTCTTGTTCACGCTTTTCCTCGCGGCGATGGTCGCCGTCGTTCTGCCGATTCCCGCCACCGCCGCCGTCCAGGTCAATCAGGCCGCCCCCGACTTCACCCTGCCCAGCGCCGACGGCGCGACCCACAGCCTGTCCGAGTTCCGCGGCAAGGTGGTGGTGCTCGAATGGCTGAACTACGGGTGCCCCTTCGTGCAGAAGCACTATGACAGCGGCAATATGCAGGCTCTGCAGAAGCGCTACACCGGTGAGGACGTGGTGTGGCTGTCGATCAATTCCTCCGCCCCCGGCAAGCAAGGGCATAGCTCCCCGGCGGAGGCCGCCGAGCTGACGGCGGAACATGACGCCGCTCCCACCGCCGTTCTCCTCGATCCCGAGGGCGAAGTGGGCAAGATGTACGGCGCCCGCACCACTCCCCACATGTACATCATCGACCCCGACGGCAACCTGGTTTACAACGGTGCCATCGACGACAAGCCCACCACCGACCAGGCGGACATCGAGGGCGCGGAGAATTACGTCGTCGCCGCTCTCTCCGCGGTGATGGACGGCCAGCAGCCCGCGTTGCAGACCACCAAGCCCTACGGCTGTAGCGTCAAGTACTAAAGCGCAGCCTCGAGCCGAAGGCCCAGGCTGCCGGATCCCGCTCCGGCTCGCCCACCGGCTAATCCTTCAGCTCATCCCCCAGCTCATCGGACGGGCATGCGGTGACGAAAGATCTGGCAGAATCACTGCCGTTCGGAACCGCTGCCCGAAGGAGAGCTGCATGATGAGTCCCCGATCCAATCCCTCGATCCCCCGTGTCCTGCTGGTGCTCGTGCCCCTCGGGCTTGCCGTTGCGTGCGGCCCCGAGCCTGTCGAAGAACCGGCCCCAAGGGTAGACGTTGCCGAGGCCGACGCCCAGGCTCGTCAGGAAGGGGGGGAAGAGGGTGAGGATGGGGAGAGCGGGGAGAACGATGGAGACGTCGCCTACGACCTGGTCTTCCTTTCCGGCCGTAGCGGCAGCAATCAGCTCTACCGTTTGAATCCGGAGAGCGGCGAGCTGACCACTCTGACGGATCTTCCTCCCGGAGTCTTCGGTCCGCGCTGGGTGCCCGAGCGCCAGTCGTTGACCTTCGCCACCGAGGGGGACGAGAATCTCTCCGCCGGGCTCTACGAGCTAAGGCTGGGAAGTTCTTCTCCGGAAGAGGCTGCTCCCACCTTTCTGCGGGAGAACCCGGCCGGGGACGAGGTGCCGGAGTGGGTGGATGGCCAGCGGCTGTTGTACTCGGCGGTGCGCGCGGGCAATCGCGACGTCTTCCTGCTGCTTCTTCACGATGATCCCGAGGGCGAAGAGCCGGTGCGTCTCACCGAGCATCCGGCGGAGGATCTCCAACCCCGTTGGTCTCCCGAGGACAATGCGGTGCTCTTCGTTTCCCGCCGGGACGGCAATCAGGAGGTCTACCGCCTCGATCTGGCCACCCGCGAGCTCATCAACCTGACCTCCCACCCCAGCCTCGAAGGCCACCCCGAGTGGGCGCCGGAGGGCGCAGGGATCCTCTTCTATCGCTACGACGAAGGGGACGCCGACCTCTACAATCTGTCGCTCCGACCTGGCGAAGAGGACACCGGCGACGGCACCGTCCAGCCCGGTGAGGCCGTCAACCTCACCGCCAGCGAAGGCAACGAGCTGGTGGGACGCTACTCCCCCGACGGCCGCTGGATCGTCTTCAGCTCCGAGCGCACCGGCGATTGGGAGCTCTTCCGCATGCGCCCCGACGGCACCGAGGTCGAGCAGCTCACCGAGTCGGAGGGCTTCGATGGAGATCCGGTGTGGGTGCCGCGGGGGACCTTCGGCGAGGGAGGCTGACGGCTCCGAGGTGCCCACTCAGGAAGAGCGAGAAGCCTCGCCGCTGGTCGCTAGGATGAGCGACCTGGGGCCAGGAGGAGGTTCTCAAAGTCTTCGATGCTGAGAGGCTCGAGGGGAGGGAAGTCCAATTCTCGGAGAGCTTCGAAATGCCGATCCTGGGTGATCAGCAAGGGTGCGTTGCCGGCTACGGCACAGTCGACGAATTTGTCGTCGTCTGGATCTGCAGGGATCAGCCGCCAGCGAAACGAGGGCTCAATGCGCTCGACGTTGGGCAGGAAGAGGAGAGTGCGAACGACATCGAGGGCAACAGTGGGGCTGAGCTTCCGGCCGATGATCTCTTCGTACTCACTCAGAATCTCGTTGCTGAGCACCAAGACGAAGCGACCCTCCAGAAGGGCCCGGAAGATCCAGTGGAATTTCGAGCGGGACGAGATGGAGACGAGAAGAACGTTGGTATCGAGAACGACGCGGAGACCGGGATCACTCATTCAACCAGGCATCCATGTCCTCGTCGGTGAGCCTGCGTTCATCCCAAAGACGATCTGCCTCCTGCGTCGCCTTGTGGGCAAAGTGGAGTCCAAGAAGGCGCTTGACCTCCAATAAATCCTCGGAGCTGACCCCCGTACTATAGAGCTTCAGTAGCTCGAGCTGGAGATTGCTCAACGGGGAAGACGTCTCTGCATTTCTAGTCGAGTTGGGTGTCGATGCCATATCTTCGGCTCCTGCGATGGCAGTCGGGAGATCTGAACCCAGCTGCCAGTCAATATCTCAATTTACCACGGAGATCTCGAAGGCTGACGAAGGCTGCAGCGCGAGGCGGAGCATGAACTTGGCTGTGGTTCGGTGTCGGATGTCTGAACTACGGTTTCTGAAACCCTAAACGGTGCCGCTCCAACTTCCCCGGCTCCACCCGCGACCAATCACCGAAATCCCCCGACTCGAAACCATCGGAGAAGACCGCGCCGGCGGCCCAGCGGATGGCGCCGCGGATTTGGTTCTTGAAGCGTAGGTCGGAGTAGGTCTGACTGCGGTGGCCGAGGGCAGTGTAGAAAGCGCGGCCGCCTTGGAAGTCGTGGGCCCAGACGATGGGGTGATCGTCCCCCATGGCGCCGCCGCCGGGGTCGTAGGAGCTTTCGTCCAGGGTGTAGAGGACGTTGACCGCGGGGCGGGGATTGGCGCGGAAGTTGTACCACTCCTCCTCGAAGGAGGTCATGGCGTCAGGGAAGCCGGCGCCGGGATGCTCCGGATCTTCGAGCACCAAGGTGGCGGTCTGGATGGCGGGGTGGGAGCGGAACCAGGCGCCGTTGCCCAGCAGGTCGCCGTACCAGGGCCAGTCGTACTCGCAGTCGGCGGCGGCGTGGATCCCTACGTAACCTCCGCCGTTCTGGATGAAGCCCTCGAAGGCCGCCTGTTCCGGATCGTCAAGGACGTCCCCGGTGGTGGAAAGCCAGACCACGACATCGAAGGCGGCAAGAGATCCGGCGGTGAAGAGATCGGTCTTGGCGGTCACCGTCAGCGTGTGCTGCTCCTCCATGGCGATGTCTTCGATCATGGCGATGCCGTCGGAGATGGAGCCGTGGACGAAGCCCTCGGCGCGGGTGAAGAGGAGCACGTCGAGGGGCTCTTCCGCGAAGGCCGGAGCCGTGGCCGGGGTGAGGAAAGTGAGGGCCAGGGTGCTCAGCGAGAAGGCCGAGAGAAGGGGCGCCGTGAGGCTGCCAAGAATTGGACCGTGGGTTGAGGTCGAGATCGAGCGCATGAGATGCACCTCCGTTGGGAGTGTGACTTCTCTTTATAGCATGTGATGCATTTGATCCGTCGCCGGTGTAAGGGTCGCTGGGCGAGAGTTGCAAGGCTTCGACAAAGCTGCCGAGCCGGTGGAGTTTTGCTACTCTCCCGCATCATGATGACTGCACAAGAAGCGCTTAGCCGTCTCCGCGAGGGGAACCAACGATTCGTTGCAGGAGCCCTGCGCACCAGCTCCGCGGTGAGCCATCAGGAACGCGCTGCGCTGGTGGCGGGACAGAGTCCCTTCGCTATCGTCCTCGGCTGCTCCGACTCCCGGGTGCCGGTGGAGATGGTCTTCGACCAGGGGTTGGGAGACCTCTTCGTCATCCGGGTGGCGGGCAACGTCGTGTCGCCTTCCCAGGTCGGCAGCGTCGAATTCGCCGCCGCCACCTTCGGCACGCCGCTGGTGGTGGTGCTTGGCCACTCCACCTGCGGTGCCGTCACCGCCACCCTCAACGAGCTACAGCGGCCGGCAGAGAACCAAAGCCCCAACCTCCGCTCCATCGTCGAGCGCATCACCCCGGCGGTGGCGAGCCTGCTGGAGACCGAGCTCAAAGATCGCCCCGAGGAGCTGGTGGCGAAGGCGGTCCGCGCCAACGTCCGCGCCTCCGCTCATGGCCTCCGCCACGGCTCGCGCATCCTCGAAGACCTCATCGCCGCCGGGAAGCTCCTGGTGGTGGGCGCCGAGTACGACCTCGCTACCGGTGTGGTGGACTTCTTTGACGGGGTGCCGACGGGCTGCTAGCACACCCGGGGCTTGCGCCCCGGGCTAGATGCTGTCGCCCCTTCCGGGGCTCTATTGTGCCGGCGGGCTGCTAGCCGCCAAAAGCCGGTCTTTGATCCTCAGCGCGCACTCGACGTCTGCGCCGGCTTCAGCTTCGCCGGCAGCTTGGCCGTAGCGCTGACCAGCTCGAGCTTCCAATCCTCGGCCTGGGTGCCGGCCAGGTTGAGGTGGCCGGTGAGGAAGTAGAGGCGCTGGGTGTCGGCGCTCTTCGAGGTGCAGAAGCGGTCTTGCAGGTAGTACGGCGGCGTCGCCTGGTAGTAGAGAGTGGCCTGGACGCTGGCCGGGGGCCGGGAGAGCTCCGCCAGAGGCACCTTGTAGATGAGCGAGTCGCCGCCGCCGCAGGGTCCCTTCGAACAATCGTAGTCCGGGTCGTCGCCGACGCCGTCGGAGCCGGTCTCCCGGGCGAGCCGCTCGCCGGCCCCCAGGGCCTGGGAGATTTCCAATCGCTCCCCGTAGGGCAGGAAACCGTGGGGTAGCAGGCGGTTGTCCTTTTCCTCGTGACAGATGGATAGGAAGCTGGTGGTGAAGTGGCCGCCGGGGGTGGGGTCCTCGCCGCATTGGGGGTCGGGGACGTCCGCCGGCGCGGTGACCAGCTCCTGGTAGATCTGCACCTGGTCCTGGCTCTCGATGACCTGGTAGTGGGGCTGATAGACCAGCTTGTCCGGATTGAGCAGGCCGGAGCAATCGTCCTTCCACCACAGCTCGCCGGGCAGCGGATCGCCCTGGTCGTCGATCAACAGGCCGGCGCCGTTGGTGCGGCCGGAGGCCCACAGCACCTCGCCGCGGGCGTCGAGCACCGAGACTTCCAAGAATGCTCGGCGGAAGCCGACGCCGGAGGGGAATTTGTGGCCGGTGAGGTTTTCCACCTGCACGGTGGCGCTGAGGACCTCGTCGGTGCGCTCCAGCTGCCCGACGGAAATGCGGGCAGTGTAGGTCTCGGCGTTGTCGATCATCACCTGTTCGGTGTAGATCAGCGGGTCCAATCCCTTGGAGGTGAGCATCGGGTCTTGGGTGCGAATGCCCAGCACGTCGGGGAATTGCTGGGCCATCTTGAGGAAGAAGACGTTCAGCCCCACCAGGTCGTGATGGGCGTAATCCCGGCGCACCGGCAGGTCGATGTCCTCCGGGCTCAGGTTGTACTCGGCCTGGGGGAAGTTGGAGAACTCCTGGATGCCGGCGATCTTGCTCTCGAAGGGAGTGCCGTCGTCGGTGGCGCTGGGCATATGGCATTGCTGGCAAGTCTCCGGCCGGTCGCCGGCGCCGCCGGGAAGGGGGCCATCGGGGGTAGAACCGGTGCGGTAGGCGCTGAAGGCCCATTCGGGGTAGGTGGTCTGCTCATAGGTGCGGCGCAGGATCTTGCCGTCGTGGAAGACCGGCAGATGCACCGTATGGCAGGAGCCGCAGACCTCCGAGCTGGTCATATCCGCCTTGGCCACCGGGACGATGCCCAGGGCATGGTCCATAGGCATGGTTTTGGGGTCGTCGAAGGGTCCGTAGAGCTCCCCCGGGGAGCCCACCACAAAGCTGCCGGTGAAGGTCTTGGCGAATCCCTCCAGGCCCGGATTGAGAAAGTCCTGACGCTTCTCGAGGCAGTTGTTTTGGGGCAGCTTGGCGTACTCCTCGCGCTCCGCCTCGGTGAGCACCATGTGGTGGCAGGCGGTGCAGGAGATACCGTCCCGGGCCAGGGCGCCGTATTGGGCCAGCGGCGCCGTGGGGTTGTCGTCGGGGTAGGGGACCGAGTTGGCGTAGCGGCGCAGGAAGGGATCGCAGTTCTCATCCTGCTCGCGCCCCGGCACGTCCGGCTGGTCGATGGCGAATTGGCGCTGGCCGAGAATGCCGTGGCAGCCCAGGCAGGTGTCCTGAATCAGCTCCGACTCGTCGGGATGGAAGGTGTCGATCTCGCTGGCCAGCTGGGCGAAGAAGATGGGGTCCCGGCCCCCGAGACCCATGGGCGAGGTGCGCCAGGTGGCGTAGGGGCTGAGGTTGATCAGGTTGTCCCCGTGGGGATTGGGGGTGGTCATGTCGAATTGCAGACCGGTGCCGCCGGCGTCGTGGCAGCCGATGCATTGGTCCGAGGTGATGAACTGACTCGCCGGGGTGATCTTCCCGGCCTGCACCCACACATTGTCGTAGGTCTCCGACGGCATCATCTCCACCGAGTTCCAGGTCGGCCGGGGCAAGGGGGTGGCGGGGAAGGTCTTCACCACCTCCGGGTTGTAGCCGTAGAGGGGCTGCCCCAGGCGCGCCGCGTCGTCGGTGGGTAGGGTCACCAGCCGGTGGTGGCTGGGCTTCACCTGTGCGGCGAAGAAGCCCTGGCTGAGGAAGACCAGCGGCTCGCCGGGCTCGCCCTCGATATTGGTCAGGGAGGAGAAGGTCAGATTGTCCTGAGCCGAAGCGTGGCAGTTGACGCAATATTGGCCAAAGCCCATGTTGGGGTAGGAGTTCTGCGGTGGCGGTGGCCAGTCCGGGGACACCGCTTCCATCCCGAACCAGCCCCAGAACCAGCCGTCGTGGGAGGCCTGCCGGTCCCGCACCATGATCGCCGCGCCGCTGGTGGGGAAGAGGCGGAGCGGGTCGATGTCGAAGCAGGGCTCGGTGGGCGGCTGGAACATTTCCTTGACCAGGACGGCTCCGTCGGGAATGGGCTGGACCTGCGTTGGAGCAGCTCCGTCCTCCTCGGGCCGATTGGCCTTCAGCCACTTCATCATTTCCGGCGAGTACCAAATCACTACCGGCGCATGCGTTCCGTGGTAGTTCCCCACCCACTGGCCATCCTCCAGGGTGGCGATGTAGGGGCCTGTATCCCGAATCCGCTTGTCCCGCTTCCACCCCGCCTTCGAATTCCGGTGGCAATAGCCCAGCAGATACTCCTGCAGCACCGTCTCATACTCATCCAACGGCAACGCCCCCGGCTCCCGCACCTGCTTCTCCAACCGCTCACACAACGCCAAATCCGTCGGCACCAGCGGCACGTCCGACTCGCTTGCACAGCTCGGGCTAGAAACCTGAGCCAGTGCCGGCCCGCCAGCTAGCAGTAGCAGTGCTAGAGCCCAAGAGCAGGCCAGGGCTGAGAGCAGGGGGAGGGTGGAGGTCTTTTTCCCGCCTGCATCCGGCGAAGACCCCGAGGCACCCACCGCAGGCACGAGCCAGCGCGGAGAAACGCGCGGAACTGTCTGAGCGGCAGCGAGTTTTCCGCGCGCCGCGACGGCTCGCCCGCCTGCGGTGGCCAGCAGTGCCGAGGCCTGAGCGGAGGCAGGCGGGAAAAAGACCGGGGGGGCGCTTGCCGTCGGGCGGGGGCTCGCCGTCGGGCGGGGGCTCGCAGAGGCATGCTTCATCAGTGGCTCCTGAAAGAATTGGAAAAAATGTGGATCAGTTCTGCCAGGCCCTCACAGAACCTCCCGATACATCGGTCGGCTCCAGTCGGTTTCCTGGTAGTAGGAAGCGGTGGCCTGGCGGCGCTGGTCGTCGAGGCGCAGGATCACGAAGCCGTGGGCATAGCTCTCATCGACGACGCCCAGCCGCAGCGGCTGACCGGGGTTCGCCGGATCCTCCACCATCTGCGGCGGGTTGGGGACCTTCGGGTTAGGCGCGTAGGGATCCGCCTCCACCAGCGCCGGGATCGCTCCATGACCGATGCAGCGGCCCTTGGCCAGCCCCAGGGTTGGCTGGTAAACGCAAAGATTGTGCTCGTGGCCCCAAAACCAGGCGGCGAGATCGCCGGTGCCCTCCGCGGCGGCCTGCTGAAACTTGCGATAGCTGCTCATCAGCTTGGGGTTGGTGGCCTCTTCACCCGTGGGTTTGACGGTGTCATCACCGCCGATGCGCTCGTGGGCGGAGAAGAGCTGATGGTGGGAGAGCAGCACCGTGCGCCCGCCGCCGCGGCTAAACGAACGGATCTTGTCCACGTGCCAATCTTCTTCTTTGGGGTCGAGGAAGGTGACGTCAGACGAGACGGTGAAGGGGTCACGGTCGTGGAGTCCGGTGTCCATGGCCAAGAGCTGCCAGGCGTCGCTGCGCAAAGCGAAATAACTCGCCCGCTGCGCCTGCGCCGCTGAGAAGAGCGGCGGCGGATTGAGCTGGGGCAGCAGGCCGTAGTATCCGGCGCCGCCGCTGTACATATCGTGATTGCCGGTGAGATTGTAAACCGCCACCGGTTGCTTGTCGCGTTCGAAGACCTCGTCGACGATGTCGAGGAAGAACTTCTTCGTCTCCTCCGGCGTGCCGGAGTAATAAATATCCCCGAGGTGGATCACCACGTCCGGCTGGTGTTTCGCGACCTGCCGCATCAGCGCGATGGCGTCGGAGGTGCCGGTGCCCCAATCTCCCACCAGCGCTACCTTGGCGTCGGCGGGCAGGGTG
The DNA here is from genome assembly GCA_034211275.1 of Acidobacteriota bacterium. NCBI lineage: Bacteria > Pseudomonadati > Acidobacteriota > Acidobacteriota bacterium. The sequence goes on along the minus strand of JAXHTF010000044.1, from coordinate 27,951 downwards.
GGCAGGACGAAATCGCTCATCCGCCGGTAGCGCACATAAGGAATCTTTCCGTGGGCGTTGCTGTCGAGGAAGCTCAGATACGTGGTCACCGATTCTGCCCACCGGGGGTCGCAGGAGCTGAAGTCCAGCTCGTCCCGCTTGGCCAGAGCTTTGGCCAGGTCGCCGCGATGCTTGGCCGCCAGCGCTTCGGCGGCCAGGCGGGCACAATCCCACAGCTTGTGGACCACCCCCGGATGCTTCTCCTGGAGGTCCTTCGGCGGCGTTTCCGGCACCGGCTGGGGAGCGTCCGCAGGCTGCGCCGCCTGGTGCTGCGTGATGGCGTGGGCGACATCGGCGGCGGGGTGACCGGGCCCCAGCCGTGGCTGGTCGGCGGAGTTCCCCCGCTCCGGGGCCCCTGAGTCCAGGCCGAGGGTGTCTCCCAGCTTGCTGGCGACGCCCTCCACCAGGCTTTGGAAAATCGAGTGTTGGGGATGACGAAAGGTGTTGAGGCGGGTCATGGATGATCCTCGGGATCGTTCACAGGGTCTTCAAATACTCGATGAGATCCCACTTCTCCTCGTCCGTCAGCTCCACTCCGTAAAGATGCCCACCGTTGCCGTTGCCGTCCACCGTGGTGTCCAGCAGGAACGTTGAGCCTTGGATCTTCGGCTCCTGATGCAGGAAACCCACCTTCACCGGGTCGAAGACGTCGTAGCCGGTGCGGAAGCTCTTGGGCCGCTGTTCCACCGGCTGCAGCAGATCCCAGAGCGTCGGCACCGAGCCGTTGTGCAGATACGGTCCGCGGGCCCAGATGCCGTCGATGGGTAGGTTGGCGTAGCCCTGGGTCTTGCGGTAGGCGTCGAATTGGAACAGCCCCTCGTGCACCGTGTGGAAAGTCTCTACCAACTTCTCGGTGAAGGACTCCAGGCGGTGGGGGTCGGTGCCGACGTCGGCGATGTTGGTGACGGTGCCGATCTTCGGCCCGCCGAACTCATGACAGCTGGCGCATTGGGCCTTGAAGATCTCCCAGCCTCGGGCCGACTTCTCTTCATCGATGGTGCCGGGGAAGGCCGGTGGTGGCAGCTGGAGAACAAAGTCGGTGACGATCTTGAAGTGGTCCGGCAACACCGAGTCCGGCGTCGCTCCCACCGCCATGGCGGCGGCATAGTTGCGCTCGCGGATGGCGTTGTTGTTGCCGTCCCAATGCAGGTACATCCCCTCCCGGGCGCGCTGATTCCAGATCGCCGGCAGATCCACCGTGCCGATGGAGCCATCGTCGGGGAGATTGAAGACGGTGATCTTGGTGGGGTTGAACGTGTCGGTGCGGCCCCGGCCCTGGGGCGGACGGCTCTTCTGCCAGGAATAGCCGCGGCGCTGGGTCTCCAGACCGCTCTTGGCGGTGGGGATCACCACATATTCATACAGCTTGGCCTGCAGCCAGCTCAGATCCTGCTTGTCGCGGATCTTGGCGACGATGTCTCTCGCTTTGAACCGTGGATCCTGGGCGCAGTCGTAGAGGAACCACTGGAAGGCCTGGAGATCCAGGGTGTGGGCCGGCCCTCCGAGGGCGATCTGCTGCTCGCTGTCGGCTTCGGTGCGGTAGGCGGCGGTGTGGCAGAGGGAGCAATTGGGCTCCACCGCCGGATAGCCCTGGTGGCGCAGGGCGAAGCCGATGGGGAGGTCCTTGCCGTCCTCGTAGAGCAGTCCCAGCGACTTCCAGCCGGCGTCGGCATCGGGCAGCTTGTCGGGGCAGATCTCCGGCAGCACCTGCCACAGGTAGTAGGGAATGCGGGCCTCCACCGCCAGGCCGATGGCGCCGTATTTGAACTGCTCCGCCGGGTCGTCGTAGATGGGATCCGGCTCGGTGCGCAGCAGGGTGTCGTAGACGCCGTGGGCGAGATAGCCGCCCACCAGCAGCACCAGGACCAGCAGTCCCAACGCCACCGGTGATTTGAGCAGGGCGGCGACGTGGCCGCCCCAGGACCGCAGCACGCCGCCGATGCCCGCGCCGCTGGCCCGGTAGGTCGCCGGCAGCCCGCGCTGCAGCGCCAGCAGAAGGAGGATGGCCAGCACCGCATCGATGAGCCAGAACCAGCCGGTGGCGCCGCTCAGGCTCCAGCGTGAGGTCTGCCACAGCCAGAAGGCGGCGGAGCCGAACCACCCCGCCACCGACAACCAGGCGTAGACCCGGTAGCGCTCCGGCTGCACCGAGGCCGGCAGGGCGAAGAGGCTGATCTGTACCAGCAGCATGCCGCAATTGCCCACCCACAAATACACCCAGGCCAGCTGCGTGCCGCCGAAGGTGCCGACGAAGCTCTCGGGAGCCAGCAGCGCCAGGGCGGCGCAGCCCAGATTGACCAGCACCGCCAGCCAGGTGAGCAGGGCGAAGGCTCGCAAGGCTCCCGGGGTTTGGGCGTCGAAGACGCGGGAGAAATTCTCCCCCCAGCTCTTCATCACCCGCCCCAGATTGCCGATGGAGATCTTCTGCTCCGCCGGCAGCCCCAACTGCAGAAGCACCAAGAAGAGGACGCAGAAGGCGCCGTCGGTGATCCAAAAGGTCTGGATCGGACCGGGCAGCTCCCAGCGACCGTTCTGCCACAGCCAGAAGCACGCCGCTATGCCGCGCCCCACCACCGACAGCCAGGCGTAGACGTGGAACCCCAGGGGATCCCGTGCCGCCGGCAGATAGAAGAGGCTGGCCAGCAAGAGCAGGAAGCCAGCGTAGGCGACCCAGACCAGGGCGAACTCCATGGACCCGGGGCCGAGCATGGCCTCCATCAGATCCGGTGCGAAGAGGGCCGGGAGGATGAATCCCAGGTTGACGGCGACGCCGATCCAGGTCAGGCGCTCGAACCACTTGAGGTACGCGTTCATGGCTGGGTCTCCTCGATCATTGGATTTGCTGGATTAGAGGGTGGCTTCCAGATGCTCGAGCATCAGCGGATAGACGTCGTCGACGGCGTTCTTGCCGAAGATGCAGTCGATGTGGCCGTAGCCCGGGATGACGTAGCGGCTGTAGAGCTCGCCGCCGTTGGCCTCCGACAGCAGGTCGACGGTGGCGAGGGTGCTCTTGGGCAAATAGCACCGGTTCTTCTCGCCGTGGATGAAGCGCATGGGCAGGGCCAGCCGGTCCAGATGCGGCATGTAGAGCTCTTCGCCGGTGTGGGAGACCACGTGCTTCTCCCGCACCATCAACGCCAGGTGCTCGAAGGTGGCGATATTGCCCACGCCGAAGAGCTCGTGGAGATTGTCGAAGGTGCGCTGGTCGAGCTGCTCCAGCTGGTAGAGCTCGCCGTACATGAAGCTGATGCGCTGGCTTACCGGGTTGCGATTGTGCTCGCCCTTGGGAGTGGGATAGAGGCGCAACAAGTCGTCGTACAGCCGGCTGCGCCAGTTGGCGGTGCTGTCGACGTAGGCGGTGAGGGATTTGATCCCCAGGTGGTCGAGGAGGGACGGCAGGTGCAGGCCGGATTTGAGCCGCACGTCCAGCGGCGAGAGCAGGTTGGTGGCCACCTGCGAGCAGACCACCGAGCGCACCCCCTCCATGCCCGCCAGCAGCGCCATGAAGAAGGTGTTGGAGCCGTAGCAATGGACCACCGCCTGGAGGCTCTTGGCGCCGGTGGCCTCGAGCACATAGCGCACCGCTTCCGGATGGTCGAAGTCGGCGATCTGGTCGCCATTGGACTGCTGCAGCGACGCCGGCAGCTCGATGGATACCCGGAAGTCGAAGAGCCATACGTCATAGCCGTGGGCGAAGAGGTACTCCAGCAGATTGGTGTCGATGAGATCGGTGGAGAAGATGCGGCTGGAGACCCCGGCTCCGTGGACCAGCAGCACCGGCCCCTTGTTGCCGCCGCGGTAGCGGGTCAGGCGCAGGGTGACGCCGTCCCGGGTCTCGAAGTGGTGGACCTCCGGAGCGCTCACCCGCAGGGGCCGCTGCTTGCGCGGCGGCGCGTCGGGGTTGAAGTACTTGTCCGGCACCAGGACGCCGCCGTAGGCCTGCCACAGCACGCCGGCGAAGTACTCGCCGAAGCGGCCCAGAGCTTCCACCCGCTGGCGGGCGCTGGTGGCTCCCAGCACCTTCATGGTGGTCATCTGCTTGGCAAAATCCAGCGGCTGGATGTGCAGGATCCCCTGACCCACCACCGCGCCGGTGTCGTCCTTGCCTTCGTAGACCGTGACGTAGAGGGTGGTGGTTTGCGGCCAGGACGCCAGGATGCTGGCGGTGTGCACCTTCTTGAAACCGTGGAAGTAGAAGTACTTCCCTTCCTCCGCCTCCAGCACCATGCGGTAGACCATATTCTTGGTCTCCACCTGCCCCGGATTGTCGATGAAGAGCTCGAAGATGCCGTCGTGGACGGTGAGGGGCTGGGCGGAGAGGGCGCGGCAGGAGACCGTGCCGAACATCTGCGCCGGATGATCCGCCCGTTCGATGAGGGCGTCCAGATCCTTCGCCTCCACGGTAAGGGTGAAGGCCATGGCGGAGTCGGCGCTCTTGCCCTGGTCGTAGGCCGCCTGGTAGTCGTTCTGCACCACGGTGGAGAAATAACCCTTCATGGTCTCGGTGAAGCGGATGCCGAGCTTTTGGGTTTGGCTCTCCCCCGGCCCCTGGCTCTGGCCCGCCGGTGGCGCCGAGGGCGAGTCGGCGTCCAGCGTCCAGCCCCGCTCGTCCGCCAGCAGCTGCATCGAGCGCTCGCTGAGGGCGGAGATGGTGAGCAGCGGGTTGACCCCCAGGGAGAGGGGCACGATGGAGCCGTCGGCGACGTACAGGCCGTCGTGGACCTCGGTGCCGGAGCTGCCCTTGAACACCTGTCCTTTGTGGTTGGTGACCCCGGAGCCGGCGTCGTCGGCCATGCAGCAGCCGCCAAGGGGATGGACGGAGATCAGGCTGTCGTTGAGCAGCTTGGTCCAGATGGGGTCCTTGGTCCAGGTGCCGCCGAGGGGTTCGGTGGCGGCTTCCAGGGTGTCGTTGACGGTGGTGAAGATGGGCTCGTGGCCGTAGTTGGGCCAGCTCACCCGGAAGCGGTCCTCCTTCAGCAGCCCTTCTCCCTCGCTGCCGTCGTGGGACATCACCAGGTAGGTCTGGGTGTTGTTCACCGCGCCGTGGTAGGGCCCGCGGAGGAAGCTCTCGGCGATGCGGCCGGTCTCCTTCAGGCGGTCGATGACGCCATGATCCGTGTCCTTCCCCAGCAGCTCGCCGGTGATGGCGAAGGCCGCCGGCATGGCGGGGCCAATGGCGCCGGGGATGGAGCCTTCCTCGATGACGAAGCCCTGCTTCCAATCCTCCGTGTCGCGGTGGTCGATGATGCTGGTGATGCACGGCCCCACCGGATCCACCGAGCCGTCGGTGTGGCTGCCGAAGCCGATGCCGTTGATCTCTTCGTCGCAGTTGTAGGCGAAGCCCAGCACGTCGCCGTTGCCGGACATGTGTTGGCCCACGTGGTGGGATAGATCGAGGCCCTTGGCCTTGGAGCGCAGGAGGATCTCCGTCGAGCCCAGGGTGCCGGCGGAGACCACCACCAGGTCGGCGGTGACGAAGAGCTCCGGGGCGTCGTATTTCTCCCGCCCCTCGGCTACCGCCTGGAAGTGCACTACCCATCGCCCATCCTTCCGCTCCACGTGGCTGACCCAACATCCGGTGAAGATCTCCGCGCCGTGGTTGTGGGCGTCGGGAAGGTAGTTCATCAGGGTGGTGTTCTTCGCCCAATGGTTGCACCCGGCGACGCAGTCCCCGCAGTTGATGCACGCCTTCTGCTGCACCCCGGCGTGGTTCGTGCCGTCCTGGAAGGTGACGTTGATGGGCGGTTTGTAGAATTCCGGCGTCATGCCCAGCCCCGCGGCGGACTTCTTATTTGCCTCGAGCTTGGGCAGGGTGGGGTAGCCGTCGGGATAGGGGTTGGAGCCGAGCATGGTCTCCGCCCGCTGGTAGCCCTTCTCGATCAGCGGGTCCGTCCCTCCGAGCAGCTCCTTCGGCCACCGCGGGTCATCCCACACCCCTTCCACCGCCCGCAGGGCGACGTTGGCGTTGATCAACGAGGTGCCGCCGAGGCCGCAGCCCACCAGGAAGTTGATGTTCTCCTCGACGTGGAAGTCGAACATCCCCGTCCTCTTGCCCAGATGCCCGTCGGGGCTGTCGATCTGGGTCTCCTCCACCGCTTCCACCTGGGTGTCGGGATACTCCCCGGGCCGGATCTCCCGCCCGCGCTCCAGCAGGCAGACCTTGCGCCCGGCCCGGGCCAGCCGGGAGGCGGAGATCCCTCCGCCATAGCCGGAGCCGATCACCACCGCGTCGTAATGGTCGCGAATCTCTTCGAGGGGCGAGGAAAGACGTGTCATGAGCGCTCCTGGTCAAGGGCGCCGTCGAGAATCCGGAGAACAGGCAGATCCTCAGCGCCGCCCAAATGGCTTGCGAACATTCCCCGGTAGCGCCCGGATCTCCGGAACGCGGTCGGGGATACAACTCTTCAACCCAGGGCCCGATCCCGACAACGGATCGGCTCTGGAAGACCAGTGGCTCGGGGACTAATTGCTGAAGATCTTAGAAGATGGGGCGGTGGGGCTGCAAGGTGCGAGGGGGCTCCATGAGCGCGGATGGGTGGGGATCGACTACACTGGATCGAGGAAGAGCTCTATGGACTTTGATCAAACTCGCGAGGTCCTGATGGCTTTCGAGCGGACGGGCGTTCGATACGTCATCATCGGTGCGGTGGCTTTGAATCTACAAGGCTTACCCAGGGCCACTCTCGATCTGGACGTCTTCATAGCCCCACAGCGGGAGAACGTTGTCAGGCTGCGCGAGGCCTTGAAGTCGGTCTTCGATGATCCGCACCTAGATGAGATCACCCCAAAAGATCTGCTGGGAGATTATCCAGCGATCCAATACGTTCCTCCTGAAGGCACCTTCCACATCGACCTCCTGACTCGCCTCGGGGATGCCTACAGTTTTGAGGATCTGGAGTCTGAAAGGGTGGAATTTGATGGTGTGGAGGTGAGTGTGGCTACTGCCAAAACCCTCTACAGGATGAAGAAGGCGACCGTTAGGCCTCAGGACCGAGCAGACGCGGAGAGACTACGGGAGCACTTCGATTTGGAGGAAGAGTGATGCCGATCCGGAAGTACCGAGATGTCGCTGAGATGGATGGGAACGCCTGGCAGAAGCGGGGAAGTTCCAGGCTCTTCGAGGCCATCCGGTCAACTTGGTCTTTGGCAACCCGGACTACCCAGCCGCAGTTTCCCCCGGGTGTTTATAAGCACCGATCCGTAGCTGATGCTGATGCACAGCAGCGCGTGTGGGAACGGGAGAACCTCGAAGCTCTGCACACGCGGCGACGGGAACGAGCTAAGGGATAGCTCGACCGAATCTCCCAACCGCGCTCCAGGAGGCTCGGTATACTGGGTTCGTAGCGTTGGGATGGTCGCGAGACGAAACCGGGGAGGAGCCTCATGAACTGGCAAGATCACATCATCGCCGATCCTGAGATCTGCCACGGCAAGGTCTGCTTCAAAGGTACGCGGATCATGGTCTCAGTGGTCTTGGACAACCTCGCTGCCGGTCGAAGCTCCGAGCAGATTCTCGCCAGCTATCCGGCCCTCACGCCCCAGAGCCTGCAGGCCGCGATGGCTTATGCGGCGGAGCTGGCCCGTGAGCGAGTCATCCCAGTGCCGGCTTGAAGAAGCTCTCGTGCGGTTCAAACTCGACGAGAACCTACCGACAGAGGCCGTTCAATTTCTTCAGGAAGCTGGGCTGGACGCGGTTTCTGTCCTCGATCAAGACCTGGGAGGGCAACGAGACACGCTCATCGCTGAGGTCTGCCGCACCGAGGGACGAATTCTCCTGACTTTCGACACTGATTTTGCCAACATCCGAGCCTATCCTCCGGAGAACTCGGCAGGGCTGGTTGTGTTTCGGCTCAGAACTCAGGAGACGGAGTACCTGCTGAAGATGCTGGAGCGCTTCCTGATGCTTCTACGCGAGCACACTCCCACAGGGCAGCTCTGGGTGGTCGACGAGAGCCGGCTGCGCATTCGGGAGTGAGCTACTGGCTGGGCCAATAACGTCTCTTCGGCTACTGGTTCTCGTCGTCGTCCTGATCGTCGATCAGCATGAAGCTGAACCCCAGAAGGTCGTTGGGATCGTCGATGAAGAAGCCCAGTTGCTGGGGGTTGTCGGCAGGGTTGCAGACGGTCAGGCCTCGGCCATTGTTGTCGCAGTAGGGGAGGCTGCGCGGAGTCGCGGTGACGGTGGCTTGGCGGACATCGCGGCCGAACGTGAGGGTGAAATACCCAGGGTAGTTCTTGGTGGATGCAAAGTCTCCACTGCCGGAGACGGTGTTGCCGTTGTTGTCGATCAGTCCGAAGGAATTGACGATGGGCATGGAGTGCTTCCTCTCGAAGAGTTTTCTGGGGCCTCGTGCAGCCGGAGCCTGCTGTTCTCCGGCCGTGTGAGCGCGACTTGACCTTTGAGACGGACCCCAGGCATGGATTCCCGAAGGCGAGGGGAGGAAGCTGGTGATCAGGTAGGACGAATAGCCTGCGGCAAGGAGCCTTCCAGCTCCACCCCTGCATAGTTCGCACCTCCTGCGACCCAGCGGCCTTGCACCGACTGAGAATCCGATTTTCAATCGGTGCATGCCGCCTCGCCCGCCCGACACCACTCAATCCTGACAGTGGTCTGACACTCGATAGGCGTCAGGGGTGGTACTTTGCACAAGCTCGCCGCACCGGGCGGCGGAAGCGGTCAGCTAAGAACAAGACGCCGCTCCTCGATCCCTCGCCTCGCGCATTCCTCGCGCCCTCTCCCCCTAGCCGAGGATCGCCTCCTAGACGAGGAAAGCCAGCTTCCACTTTGCCGAGCAAGGTTCTTATGATGTCGATGCAAACGGTCTCTGATTCAGTTGCGCCTTCTCCGCCCGCGGTGATGCCTCCGCCGGCGAACCCGCCGATCAAGGGCCGACGGTCCTCCGATCCCACAGCCGCCCAGCGGTGCAAGAAAGTGGTGGCGGAGTTCAAGGGGCCGGATACCTGGCGGAGCGTGCTCCAGCTGAGCCTGACGGTGGTGCTCTTCGCGGGCTCCTGGGCGGCGATGCTATGGAGCCTCCAGATCGGTTACTGGCTCACCCTCCTGCTGGCGCTGCCCACCGCGGGCTTCCTCATGCGCCTGTTCATGATCCAGCACGACTGCGGTCACGGCTCCTACTTCCGGTCCCGCCGGGCGCGGGATTGGGTGGGCTTTTGCATCGGCGTGCTGACGCTGACCCCGTACCAATACTGGCGCCGCACCCACGCCCACCATCACGCCCATTCCGGCAACCTCGACTTCCGCAGCTTCGGCGACATCGAGACGAAGACTCGCCGGGAGTACGAGGCCAGTACTCCCCGGGAGCGCCTCGCCTACCGGCTCTACCGAAACCCGCTGCTCCTGCTCACCGTCGGTCCGCTCTTCCACTTCGTGGTCAAGCATCGCTACCCCTGGGACATCCCCAAGTCCTGGAAGAAGGAGTGGGCCAGCGTGTGGGGGACCAATGCTGCCCTGGTGGCCTTGGTGACGGTGATGGTCCTGGCGGTAGGCTGGAAGAGTCTGCTCTTGGTGCACCTGCCGGTCTTGATGCTCACCACGTCGCTGGGCGTCTACCTCTTCTACGTCCAGCATCAATACGAGAACACCTACTGGCACCGCAAAGAGGATTGGGACCACTTCGAGGCCTCCATCTACGGCGCCTCCCACCTGGTGCTGCCCCGGCCCCTGCAGTGGATCACCGCCTACATCGGCATCCACCACGTCCACCACCTCAACAGCATGGTCCCCAACTACAAGCTGGAGGCGTGCATGAACGCCTCCCCGGACCTCCAGCAGAGCACCCGGATCCGCTTGAGCGACTCCTTCCGGCTGCTCAACCTGGCCCTCTGGGATGAAGAGGCCGAGAAGCTCATCGGGTTCCGGGAGCTGCGGCAGCAGAAGGCGGCCTGAATCGTCCCGGAGTCTGCGGAGCCGGCCGCCGTCTTTAGAAGCTGAAAGCGGTCCAGAGCATCGCCTTCTCGGTGTCGGAGGAGAAGGTGTCGGCGTCGTAGAAGGCGAGCTTGAGGCCGAATGCCTGGCCCCAGGAGGATTTCCAGGTTAGCTGAGCGTCGATTTCGCTGCCGTAGTCCCGGTCGACAGCCTCCGCCTGGAAATCCAGGTAGATCACGGTCCAGCGGATCGGCCCCGCCGGTCCGGCGAGCTGGAAATAGAGGGTCTCGAGCCCCGCTGACGGGGTGTTGAGGAATTGATCCGCCCAGCCGTTCCATTTGTGCAGCGTCGCCAGAGGCGTCTGGAAGGCGCCGCCGCGACCCCCTTCGAGCACCTCCCAGGTCAGCCGCGCCGAGTAGCCTCCCCGGCCGAGGGCGAGGCTGGCGTTGCGGTAGCCGGTGTCCAGATCCCGAGGATTATCGCCGGCGTCCCGCTGCTCGGCGAGCTCCGCCTCCCAGGACAGCTTCCAGCCACCTCCTAGCTCTCGGGCGCCGGTGTACTCGGTGCCGTAGGTGGTGCTCGACCGGCCGGCGTCGGCGGGGCGATCGTAGTCCAGCAGGTAGTCGTAGAGGCGGAGCCGGTGCTCTCCGCCCAGGGAGACGGGTACCGTCAGCAAGTGGGAGCTCATGGGTTGGGAATCGCCGAAGATGCGGTGCACTTCGTCCAGGTAGGCGTAATCGAGCTGCACCCGGGGATGGACCTCGGCCTCGAAGCGCAAGGCGTCGAAGCTCTGGTGGTGTTGGCGCCATCCGACGGCGCCGACGAAGCGCTGATCGCCGAGGTTGATCTCCTGGCGGCCGAGGGTGGTGGTGAAAGGCCCCCGCTGATGCCGGAGGTAGACTTGCAAGACCTCGGTGAGCTCCGGGTCGGCGATCACCGGGCGGTCGGTGACACCGTTGAACAGACTTCCGGCGCCGGCGTTGCGGTAGGTGTCGTCGTCGAAGAGGGCGACGACGTTCTCCAGCTGAGCGAAGAGGCTGAAGCCGTGGAAAGGTGCTGTGCGGTATCCGAGGGTCGAGCGCAGGGTCGAGGCATAGGCATCCCGAGCCAGGGCGTCGGTTTCCACCGTCTCGAAGCGGTAGCGCAGCGAGATCTCCGGTTCCCCACCCCGCAGGGCCTCGAGGAAGCTGAGCTCTTCAGATTCAGAAGAGGGGGAGTCGGCTTCGGTGTTCGTTTCCGGCGGAGCCTGCTCGACAGCTTGCAGCTGGGTGGTCGACAGACCGAGGGCGAGGGCCAGGACGAGCCCTGCACAGGTCGAGATCTTCATCGTCAGCTCCGAGGCGGGCCATCGGGGAAGGTGGCGGTGGTGGTTTGCTCCAGGTGGCATTGGCGGCAGTGGAGGCGCTCCGGATGGTCGGTGCGGATCTCCTCCCGGGCGGCGGGCCCAGAGTGGCAGGCCTGGCAGTTCTCCCGCATCAGGACCTTGTGGGGAATCACCGGCGGCGTCAGAGGATTGAGGCGGCGACCCGCCCGCAGATCTTGGCGCAAACCGGCGAAGGTGGAGCCGCGCCAGGGCTCGTCGGTGACCTGGAAGACGTGACATTGGCGGCAGTTGGAGTGATCGCTCAGGCCGCGGGTACGCTCGTGGGGGTTGGGAGGCGCGAAGCCCGTTCCCGCCACCGCCATTCCCTCTTCGTTGTGGCAGGAGATGCAGGCAGCTCCGAAGCTGACGTGGGGAATCACCGGCGGGGCGCCGTCATAGAGGCGCCGCTCCGCCCGTTCCACTGCCGGCGTCTTGGTGGTGCCCTCGTAGCCGGGTACCGGAACGCCGTCGGAGGACTCGCCGCAACCCGCCGCCAGCAGCAGCCAGCAGCCTGCGGCCAGGAGGCGGCGGGCTGTGGCTCGGAGCGGCCTGCGCAGCGGGATCCGCCGTGCTCGGGAGGCGTGGCTCACGCCCGCTCCACCCGCACGGCGCACTTCTTGTAGTCCGGCTCCTTGCTGATGTTGTCCATGGCGTCCAAGGTTAGTTCGTTGATGCGCTTCGACTCGTCAAAGAAAGGTACGAAGACCGAGCCTCGGGGTGGCTTTCCGCGGCCGTCGATCTGGGCGGTGAGCTCCATTTCTCCGCGGCGGCTGATCAGCCGGATGCGGTCGCCCCCCTGGATGCCCATCTCGGCGGCGTCGGCGCGGTTGAGCTCGGCGTAGGCCTGCGGTGCCGCCTGGTGCAGCTGGCGCACCCGCCGGGTCATGGAGCCGGTGTGCCAATGCTCCAGGATGCGGCCGGTGCTGAGCCAGAAGGGGTACTCGTCGTCGGGCACTTCCGCCGGCGGGTGGTAGGGGCGCAGCCAGAAGGCGGCCTTCTCGCCATAGCCTTTGGCCTTGTAGAAGTGGACGCCGGAATCTTTCTTCACATACGGGTCGTAGCCGGCGGTGTAGCGGTAGGGGGTTTCCTTGCCGTCCACCACCGGCCAGCGCAGCCCGCGGGTTTCCTTCAGTTGCTGGTAGCTGGCCAGATCCTTGCCCACTCCCAGGGTGAAGCGTCGGTACTCCTCGAACATGGGCTCGTGCCAGTCGTCCTCGGACCAGGGGAAGAGGTGCTCCATTCCCATGCGCTGGGCCACCTGGATCATCTGCCAGGCGTCCTCCTTGGCCTCGCCGGGAGGGGGCACCAACTGGTTCCACTGCTGGGTGCGCCGCTCGGTGTTGCCGAAGACTCCTTCCCGCTCAACCCAGGCGGCGGCGGGGAGCACCAGGTCGGCGGCGGCGGTGGTGGGGGTGGGGTAGATGTCCGAAACCACCAGGAAGCGCCCGTCCCCGGGGCGCCGCTCGAAGCGGTGCAGGTTCGGCAGGCTGACCCACGGGTTGGTGGTCTGGACCCACAGGGCCTGGAGGTCACCGCGCTGGAAGGCACGGAACATATCCACCGCGTGGTACCCGGGCTTGGGGTTGATGGTTCCCGGCTCCAGCCCCCAGATCTCCTCGGCCTTCTGCCGGTGCTCCTCCTTGGTCACCACCATGTCGGCGGGTAGCCGGTTGGCGAGGGTTCCCACCTCCCGGGCGGTGCCGCAGGCGGAGGGCTGGCCGGTGAGGCTCAGGGGGTTGGCGCCGGGGCGGCCGATCTTGCCGGTGATCAGGTGCAGATCGGTGATCAGGTTGTTCATCCAGGTGCCGCGGGTGTGCTGGTTGACCCCCATGCACCACAGGCTGACGGTGCCCCGGCGGGGATCGCCGTAGAGCTCCGCGAGAGCGTGGATCTGCGGCTCCGGCACGCCGGTGAGCTCCGCTACCCGCGCAGGGCGATAGTCCTGGAGGAAAGAGCGGAGCTCCGCCAGGGAGCTCTCCTGCGGCTGGTCCTTGAAGGTGTAGCGTTCCGCCTGCTCGCCGTAGCAGCCGTAGCCGATCTCCTCCAGGTCCTCGATGCCGCGGCGGAAGACCACGTTCTCGTCCACGAAGCTCCGGTTGACTCGGCCGTTTTCCACCAGCAGGTGCAGAAGGCCGTTGGCCAGGGCCAGGTCGCTGCCGGGGCGGATCTCCACGTAGAGGTCGGCGTATTCGGTGGTGGGAGTGCGCCGGGTGCCGATGTCGACGATACGCACGTTGGGGTCGAGGCGTTTGTGCTCCAGGATGCGACTGTAGAGCACCGGGTGCATTTCCGCCATGTTGTTGCCCCACAGCACGAAGTCGTCGCCGGCCTCGAAGTCCTCGTAGCAGCCCATGGGCTCGTCGGATTGGAATTGGGTCATGAAGCCGGCGACGGCGCTGGCCATGCACAGCCGGGCGTTGGGATCCAGGTTGTTCGAGCGCATGCCGCCCTTGACCCATTTGAGGGCGGTGTAGCCGTCGAAGACCGTCCACTGACCGGAGCCGTAGACTCCGACCCCCTCGGGTCCCTTTTCTTCTAAGGCCTTGCTGTACTCGGCGGCGATGAGGTCCAGGGCCTCGTCCCAGGAGATGTGCTCTTCCCGGCCATCGGGGTGCCGGCGCAGAGGGCGGGTCAGACGATCCTCACCGTAGAGGAAGGCCGGCAGGTGGTAGCCCTTGACGCACAGCAGGCCCCGGTTCACCGGGCTCGCCGCGTCTCCCCGTACCGCCATCACGCGGCCTTCTTGGACTCCCACCTCGACGCCACAGCCGGTGCCGCAGAAGCGGCAGGGGGCCTTGCCCCAGCTCAGGTCGGCGTCGCGGACGGCGGTGTCGTCTTCCGCTAGGCGCTCGGCCTTTTCCCGGTCGCCGCAGGAGAATGCGACGGCGGTGCCGCCGGTTCCTAGTATCTTGAAGAAGGTCCGCCGGTCGAGGCCGGCGGAAAGCTTGCGGTCCTGGCTCATGGTTTCTCTCCTCCCTGTCCGTAGCGCTCCTCCATGGCCTTGCGGATGGCGGCCATCTCCTCCGCCGCACCCTGCTCGAACCACTCGTGCTCCGGGCGCGCCAGGATCTCGTCCACCACCTCTTCCACCCGGCGGGCACCGGCGCGGTTGCCCTCCTCCCGGCCGTGGTCCACGAGCTCCCGGGCGGCGGGGATGAGCTCCATATAGAAGCGTTCCGCGACCTCGAACATGCCGTGCCAATGGGTGTAATCCGGCGCCATCATGGAGGCGCCATGGCGGGCGCGGCGGCCCTCGTGGTGCCAGAGGTAGAACCAGATCCACTCGATCTCTTCGTCGAATTGGGTCGGCGTGATCAGGCCTTCGTCCCGCAGGGCGGCGATGATGGCCTGGCCGGGCTTGGCGAATTTCTCGTTGTAGAGGATCACCAGGTCGTCGTACTGCCGGTAGAAGGAGTTGACGTAGTCCGGGGTGTGGCAGTGGGAGCACACTTCCTTCATGCGCGTGCGCTTGGCCTCGGCGGTGTCGACGATGAGGGCCCGCCGCTCCGTCGGATCGATGGCCTTGACGATGTCGCCGTTGATGTCCGTGTCCATCACCAGACTCACCGGCGGCCGGTTGGTCCAGGAGATGCGCTCACCGGGATCGTGGGTGATCTTGCCGCCGTTGCGACTGTGGCCGGACATATGACACGTGGCGCAGGTGGGAGCCTGGGAGTAATCCTCCCCGAGCACCCAGCTCTCGCCGTCCAGATCCATCTCGTCCCGCAGGTCGCGGTAGGCGACACCGTGCTTCGACTCTTCGAAGATCTCCTTTTGGGGATGGTCCGGCCCGAGGTGGCATTTGCCGCAATTCTCCGGCTGCCGGGCGCGGCGGGGAGAGAAGTCGTGACGGCTGTGGCAGGCGCTGCAGGAGCCCCGGGAACCGTCCAGGTTGAGGCGACCGATGCCGGTGTTGGGCCAGGTGCCCGAATGGAAGAGGGGCCGGCCGCGGTCGTCCTTGACGATGCGCGCCACCGCTTCCTGATTGGTGGGCTTGCCGTTGGCGTCGGGCTGCAGATCGTCGACGGTGATCATGGCGCCGTCGGTGCCTAGCAGGGCGATCTTGGAGCCGTGGCACTGCTGACACCCGGAGAATGCGCTGGCGGTGCCGTTGACCATGTCCACCGCCTTGCCGGGGGTCGGCGAGTGGGGGTTGAAGGGCTGTCGGGCTCCCTCTACCGTTTCCGCCAGGAAGTTGTCCAGCGAGGCCAGGATGTTGCCGCCGGCGGCGTGGTGGCTGCGCTCGAACTCCTCCGCCACCTCGCGGTGACAGCGGCTGCAGTCCCGTGGTGTCACCACCGTGGCGATGGCGGCGCCGTAATGGGTGAAGACGTCGGCGTCGTCCTGCTCCGCCGCATGGCACTCGACGCAGCCGACGCCGGAGGCGGCGTGGGTGCTGCCCTTCCAGTGGGCGATGATCCCCGGATTGCTCTGCACGTGGCAGTCGACACAGGCCTTGGAGTTGGCGGGCACCGCGACGGGATGCGCCTCCAGCCCGGCCTCCTGGGCCCGCCGGCTGACCTCGAGCTTCTGCACCAGGATCAGCGAGGCCAGAAACAAGAAGGCCAGGACGGCGATGACGATGCGCTTTTGCTCGAGGGTCATGCGGGCTCCTCTGGGATGATCTGCCGGGGGCGGGGCGAGGGGGTCACTGAGCTATCGGTCGTCGCGCTCAATGGGCCACCAACGCTTCCCAGACCGTCAGTGCGATGATCAGCAACGCTCCTACGATGCCGATCCATACGCTGGCTTCCGCAAAGCGGGTTTTCCGGCGGAACCAGCGGTCGATGAACGGCCAGGTGAACATGATGAAGACGATGAAACCGGTGGAGACGATGGCGACGGTGCCGGAGAAGAGCTTGAGCCAGCGGAAAGCGACGTAGAAGAACCACTCCGGCTTGATCACTTCCGGTGTCGTGAGGGGGTCCGCCTTGGGACCCAGCGTGGCGGGATAGATGCACGCCAGGGCGGTGAGCAGGATCATCAGCACCAGCCCCACCATCAGCTCGCTGTAGAGGTGATCGGGGAAGAAGTTGAAGGTCTTGGGCTTGTCCTCCGGCTCGTCCTCGAACTCAAACTCGGTCACGCCTTGGATACGGATGATGGCGATGTGCACGATGACCAGCAGGGTCAGCAGCGTGGGCAGCACCGCGGCGTGGAGCACATAGAAGCGCGACAGGGTGTTGTCGTTGTAGCCTTCGCCGCCCAGCAGCAGCGTCTTGAAGAAGCCGCCTACCAGGGGCACGCCGCCGGCGATGTTGGCACCCACCGCGGCGCCCCAATAGCTCAGTTGCTCGTAGACCAAGCAATAGCCGGTGAAGCCCAGCATCAGGGTGCACAGCAGCAGGCACATGCCCACCATCCAATTGATCTCCCGCGGCTTGCGGTAGGCGCCGGTGAAGTAGACCCGCATCTGGTGCAGGATCACCGCGGCCACCATGAAGGTGGCGCCCCAGCGGTGCAGGCCCCGCAAAAGCCAGCCGTAGGCGGCGTCCTCGGTGATGAAGCGCACCGACTCGTAGGCGGTGTCCGGGGATGGCTGGTAATAGAAGGCGAGCAGGATGCCGGTGACCACCTGTACCACGAAGAGGTAGGCCGGAGTGCCGCCGAGGGCGAACCACCAACGCTTGAGATGGTTGGGAACCGGCTCGTTGGTGAGCTCCCGCAGATTCTCCCCGGAGACGGGCAGCCGCTCCTGGACCCAGGTGACGAGGCTCAAAGCTTCACGCCCCCCGGTCGCCGAAGCGCAGAATGCCCTCCCCGCACAGGCAGGGATCGTGCCCCGGCCCGCGGGGACCGGCGGGGACCTCGTCCAGGATTTCTCCCGGTCCCTGGGCCAGCTCGTCCAGGGACACCTCGATGAAG
Organism: Acidobacteriota bacterium; assembly: GCA_034211275.1. Taxonomy (NCBI): domain Bacteria; kingdom Pseudomonadati; phylum Acidobacteriota; species Acidobacteriota bacterium. The sequence goes on along the minus strand of JAXHTF010000044.1, from coordinate 10,798 downwards.
AGTAGGTCGTTTTCGACCTTCAGGGGATATTTGGGCAGAGCCTGCCCGGCATCCGCCGGCGGTCCTTCGACGGGCTCGCCGGCGGGATTGAAGACGCCGTTATGACAGGGACAAAAGAAGCGGTCGTTGTGCGGCTCCCAGTGCACCTGGCAGCCCAGGTGCGGACAGGTGCTGGAGAGGGCGATGAAGCTTTGGGCGGTCCTTCCCTCTCCCTGGCGGGCGATGTTGACCGTCGCTCCTCCCGGAGTGCGGTAACGCAAAGCCCCTTCCTTCGGCATCCTCCCAAGGTCGGAGACGTACATCCACCCCTTGGCCGGCGGCCGGGCCGGAAAGAGAAACCGCCCCATGAACGCCGCCAGCGTTCCATAGGCCGCCGTCAGCCCCACCACCATGCCGATTCTCGACAGCCAACCCAACGCCTCGCGGCGCTCCGACTCCGGAGCCCGCGTCTCTTCCACTTTGTCCATGGTCACTCCTTACGGGTGAAATCTGGACAAAACTAGGGCCGGAGAGGAATTTGTGCAATGCTCCTGCGGGTAGGCGGGCTACCCGTTTGGGTGGGGCGGGGTGAGCTCCAGCCTCGTTTCCGGGGCCGGCTGCTCTAGCATGAGGCTGCGGTCCGTCTGGGCTTCAGCTCGTCAATACTGCGGCACCGACGAATCGATCTGCAGGCTCCAGGCGTGGATGCCGCCGGCGAGGTTCCAGGCCTTTGCGAAGCCTTGGGTGCGCAGGAAGTGGGTGGCCTGGGTGGAGCGGGGACCGTGGTGGCATTGGAGGACGACGGGGTCGGCGGGGTCGAGCTCGTGGAAGCGCTCGGGGAGCTCCTGGAGGGGGATGTGGCGGGCGCCTTCGATGCGGGCGATCTCCCATTCCTGGGGCGTGCGCACGTCCACCACGGTCACCGGGCGGCCGTTGTCGAGCCAGCGCTTCAAGGTCTGGACGTCGATGTTGAGGCCCTCCGGATCCTCCGCCGGCTCCTCTTCGGCACCGGGGACGCCGCAGAATTCCTCGTAGTCGATGAGGGTGGTCTGGGTGGGGTTGTCGGAGCAAACGGGGCACGCCGGATCCTTCTTCAGCTTGAGCTCCCGGAAGCCCATGCGCAGGGCGTCGAAGAGCAGCAGGCGGCCGAGCATGGTGTCGCCCTGACCGATGATCAGCTTGACCACCTCGGCGGCCTGGAGGGCGCCGATGATGCCCGGCAAGACGCCGAGGACGCCGCCCTCGGCGCAGGAGGGCACCAGGCCCGGGGGCGGCGGCTCGGGGAAGATGCAGCGGTAGCAGGGGCCGTGGGCGCCCCAAAAGATCGACACCTGGCCTTCGAAGCGAAAGATCGAGCCGTAGACGTTGGGCTTTCCGGCGAGGACGCAGGCGTCGTTGACCAGATAGCGGGTGGCGAAGTTGTCGGTGCCGTCCACCACCACGTCGTAGGGCTCGAAGAGCTCCAGGGCGTTGCCCGAATCGAGGCGGGTTTCGTGGCCGATGAGCTCGATGTGGGGGTTGACCTCCCGCAGGCGGGCGAGGGCGGCCTCGACCTTCGGGCGGCCGACGTCGCTCTGGCCGTAGAGCACCTGGCGCTGCAGGTTGGACTCGTCCACCACGTCGAAATCCACCAGGCCGAGGGTGCCGACGCCGGCGGCGGCGAGGTACAGGCCGAGGGGCGAGCCGAGGCCTCCGGCGCCGATCATCAGGACCTTGGCGTGCTTCAGCCGCTGCTGCCCCTCGACGCCCACCTCGGGCATGATCAGGTGCCGGCTGTAGCGGCGGATCTCGTCTTGGGACAGGGGGTCGCGCTGCCCGTCGGCGGCGGATCCGGGGCGGGGAATGCTCACTCTGGGCCTCCTCCGGCGATGGCGGGGATGATGGTCAGGGTGTCTCCGTCGGCCACTGGCGTCGCCTCGCCGTCGAGGTGACGGACGTCCTCGTCACCGAGGAAAATGTTGACGAAGCTGCGCAGCTTGCCGTCCTGGTAGAGGTGGCGCTCGAGGGAGCCGTAGCGCTGGATCAGAGCGTTGAGCACCGCGCCGACGGTGGTGCCTTCGAGCTCGACCTCGGCCCGGTCGTCGGTGAACCGGCGCAGGGGAGTGGGGATCTGGACGGTGACGCTCATGATCTCAGGACCTCTTCTTGGTTTTTCCGTGACCGGCGGCGACGGCGGCGGAAGCGCCGAGGGCCGGGTCGACGGTCTCTTCGTCAAAGCGTTCTCGATCATCCCGCAGACGCCAGCTGCGGCTCTCCGCCACCTGGCCCTTCCGCACCGAGACGATGAGATAACTGTAGCCCGGCCACGCGTGCTCGCGGTCGAACTCGCTGGGTTCCGCAGGGTGGTCGGGATGGGAGTGGTAGTAGCCCACCACGTCGAGCTTGGCGGCCCGCGCTTCCTTGTGAGCAGCGAGGACGGTTTCCGGCTCGATGAGGTAGCGGTTGCCGCGGCTCTCGTCGCGGGCGTTCTGGGCGGAGAGGATGCGCTCCACCAGGGCCCCTTCCTCGCCGTGCTCCTCGGGATCCAGAGGGCGGCCGATGAGAATGCCGCAGCATTCCTCCGGATAGGTAGCGGCGGCATGGAGCTCGGCGGCCTGGAGGTGGCGCGGAGAAATCAACAATCGGGTCATGACTGGCTCCAGAAGTCTTCGGTGAGGTATTTGTCGGCGCCGTCGCAGAGCACGGTGACCACCACCGCCGAGCGGCCGGCATCGGCTTCCTCTTGAGCTACGCGCGCCGCCGCCCAAAGGTTGGCTCCGGCGGAGATGCCCAGTCGCAGACCGTGGCGCCGTGCCAGGCGGCGGACCATGGCGTAGGCGTCCTCGGTGCTCACCGAGCGGTCCTCATCTGCCAGCTCGGGCTGATAGATAGCCGGCACCAGGGCGCTTTCCATATGCTTCATCCCCTCCAGGCCGTGGAACGGGCCATCGGGCTGGATTGCGATCAGGCGAACGGGGGCCGCGCCCCGGTCTGTGGCGGCCTTTTCCCGCAGGTAGCGACCGACACCGGTAAACGTGCCGGTAGTGCCCAGACCGGCGACGAAATGAGTCAGGGCGCCGCCGGTCTGGCGCCAGATCTCCGGCCCGGTGGTCTCGAAGTGGGCTCGCCAATTGGCCGGGTTGGAGTATTGATCCAGGTAGACGTAGCGATCCGGCTCCTCGGCGGCGCGCCGCCGGGCCTCCACGATGGCGCCGTCGCTGCCCTCCAGCGGATCGGTGAGCACCACCTCGGCGCCGTAGGCCGCCAGCAGAGTCTTGCGCTCCGGGCTGGCGTTGGCGGGCAGGCAGACGGTGACGCCGTAGCCCAGGGCGGAGCCGATCATGGCCAGGGCGATGCCGGTGTTGCCGGAGGTGGCGTCGAGGATGCGTTTGCGGCCCGGGTGCCGGGGATCCAGCTCCCCCCGGGCCTCGGCGTCGCGCACCATGGCCAGCGCCGGCCGGTCCTTCACCGAGCCGCCGGGGTTCATCATTTCGGCTTTGCCGAGGAGGCGGACTTCCGAGCCTTCCACCAGGGCGCTCAGATCGATAAGGGGAGTGCCGCCGATGAGGTCCAGCACTCCTCCAGCGGCCAACCCCCCGGCGGTGGGCCGGGGAGGACGCTGCGGGGGAGGCTCGAGCTCGGAGGCGGACGCGGTCATGGTCAGCTCCGGCGGCGGGGGGGCTCGCTCCGGCGCGCCAAAGCTCGCCGGCGAGCCGCTACGGGCACCGGTGCTGGCCGGAGGTCCTGCCGGAAGGCTTCGAGAACGGCGCGCAGAAGGATTGCAGCAAAGGTGATCAACTTAGTCATGATTGTGAGTATACGTCATCCCGCCCCAAGGCGTTGCAGACCGGCCGAGTTGGTTGCCTTAGCGGCTCTTAGAGCAGTCCCTGCTGGCGCAGGATGGGCAGGCCGGTGACGATGGACAGGATCACCGCGCCGGCGGAGGCCACCAGGCAGAGGATGCCGATGAGCAAGTGGTCCGTGCGCTCCGGCTTCATGGGGTCGAAGAAGCGGCCCATCACGTAACCGCCCAGGAAGCCGCCGAGGTGCGCCCAATTGTCCACCTGCGGCATCAGAAGGCCGAAGACGAAGAGGATCACCGCCCAGTTGATCACCTGCTGATTGAGCGCTGCGCTGCCAGCACCGCGACGCCCGGCGTAGATCAAAGCGCCGAGGAGGCCGAAGAGGGAGGCGGAGGCGCCGACGGTCATGGTGGCGCCGCGCAGGAAGCTGGGCATGAAGGGTAGAAAGGCACCCACCAGGGAGCTGAGGAAGAAGCCCACGATCCCCGCCACGGTGTAGATGATCATCATGCGGCCGGCGCCGTAGGCTTGGCCGGTGAGCCGCCCAAGATCCCGCACCCACATCATGTTGAACCCGATGTGCAGCAGGCTGCCGTGGAGCCAGGTGGCGCTGAGCACCGTCCACCAGCGGTCGGCGCCGAAGAGGGGCATGGCGCCGCTGGAGCCGAAGAGGAAGAGGGTCGGCCCGGTGGGGGAGAGGAAGCTGAACAAGCCACCGCCGAAGAGCTGGCTGGGATCCACCGCCAGGGTGGCGATGTAGATCAGCCCGCAGCTCCACAAAATGATGTCGACGAAGCTCACGTCGAGCCCCCGAAGCGCCGGTGTCAGCCCCCACATTCCGGGCCGCGGCCGGCCGCAGTAGGGACATTTCTCTTCGTTCACTCCCACCAGCTTGCTGCAGGCGGGACAGACGACGGACCCGGTTGTCTGGCGCTTCAACATGGCGCCCAAGGATACACCGTTCTAGGAGCTTGCTGAAAAACCCGCGTCGCGCTCCGAACGGCTCTTTTCGGCCGAATCTTCGTTGTCGAACCTCGACGATTCCCGAATCGCCTGCGGTTCTCCGCCTTGATTCTGCTCGAAAATTTCTCGTTCTCGCTTGCGACTGACTTTTTCAGCAAGCTCCTAGTGGCGAAGGGTTGTCAGCCCAGGTTCCGGTGGCTGGGGCTGGGTGTTGGCTCTAGGGGTTGGGGTCTGCGGCTTTGCGACCGTGGGCGACGAGGATCGCCGCGGCGGCCAGCGAGGTGGTGACGGCGGTGCTGGCCGCCGCACCGCGCATGCCGTAGGTGGGGATCAGCAGGACGTTGAGCAGGCTGTCGGCCACCAGCGTCACCAGCGCGATGGCCACCACCACTTGCCCGCGCTCGGTGTATTGAAGCCGCAGGGTGCTAAGGGCGGCGGCGGCCCAGACGAGATTGCCCACCGCCAGCAGGATCAGCTCCGGCTCCGCACGGTCGAAGCCGGCGCCGAAGAGATCGAGGATCGGTCCGCCGGCGAGGACGAGGAGGGCGGCGGCGGGGAGGAGGGCGGTGAGGAGTAGCCGCTGGCCCTGGCGGAAGGTGCGCTGCAGCGCTTCCGGACCTTCTTCCCGGGCCGGCTGGACCAGGGAGGCCACCAGGCTGACCACCGCGGTCTGGATGATCAGTAGGAAGTGGGCCGAAGTGGCGGCGGCGGCGTAGAGCCCCACCTCTTCTTCGTCTCCCAGGACCTCCAGCAGGTAGAGGTCGCTTTGATTGAGGGCGAGGACGATGAGGAAGGCCCCCATCATCGGCATCGAGGTGGTGAGCCACTGCCGGGGAGCCCGGAAGGAGGGATCGCGGCCGAGTTTCCGCAGCTCGAGACGGCGCAGCAGCCACCATTGCCCGCCGGTGACCACGATCACCGCCAGGATCGACAGCACCACCGCGTGGTGAACCTCGATGCCGCCCTGCAGCCGCGCGAAGAGGACCACGAAGAGCAGGCTCAGCAGCGGCACGGCGATGCGCCACGGCAGGCTGGCCAGCACCGGTCGCCGGGCGGATTGCAGGGCGCGGCTGACGAGGGCGCCGGCGGCGTTGATGGGCACGCTCAAGACCACCCAGGCGAGGGCGTGATGGTCTGCTGGATCCGTATGGCCCAAGTGCAGGACGGCGGCGGTCCAGGTGGCGGCGATGATCACCAGCGAGAGGATCAGGGAAAGCTCGAAATAGAAACGAAGATACTCCCAGGCCTGGGCATGCTCCCCCCGCTCCATGGGCCCCGCCAAGGTCTTCGGCGCCGCCCGATCCCCGCCCAGGAGCACCGCCATGCCAAAGAATGCGGCAAAGGCGGCGGCGACCCGGAAGTCGCCGTAGGCGTGGGCATCGAGCAGCCGCGCCAGCCCGACGTTGAAGAGATAGTCGGCGGCGAAGCCCCCGAAGCCGGTGGCGACCAGGGCGAGCCCTCCGCGGCGGAGGTAGGCAGTGACGTCGTTGGGGGCGGGCATGAGTACCCGAATTCTGGCACATCCCGGCGTCGAGGCGGCCGTGGTTGGTGGGCAGGCTGCCGCGAGGGGTTGAAACCCCTCGCTACTACATATCGTCCCTGGCGGGACGACACCCCCTCCCCGTCCAAGAGCTTTCGCTGTTGTGTCTCCGGAAGAGGGTTGGCGCCACACCCTCAGGCCTCGTTCCCACGGTCCACCGTGGGAACTGCAGCGTTTCCGCAAGCGCATCCCATCGAGGCCCCGCTCCAGCGGGGCGGTCGAGGGCCGGGCAGCACGCTGCGAAAACGAGAGCATCCGGCTCCCAGAACCTCTACCACCGATCCCGCGCTCCGGAGCCAGCGGAGCTGGCGGAATTTGAGTAGCCCGGGGATTGGATCCCCGGGCGGGGCTCAGCGCGCACCGCCGTGGATCGCTCCGAGCACGGCCCGAGCCCGCTCTTCCACCGTTCCCGTCACCTCCAAAACCTCCGTCTCCAGCTCGAAGGAATCGTCCAAGAGCATTTCTCGCAGCTCCCCATCCACCGCCTCCCGGTCCGGACCGTCGTCATCGGCTGACACCAGCGCAATGCGGTCCGGCACCTCGATGGGCACCAACACGACGAGATCCAGGTTTTCGATGGCATCGCGCACCTGCGGCAGCCAACGGTCGAGGCTGAAGTGATTTGCGTCTTCGTGAACCGCCAGATAGGCCAGAAAGTCGAGAGGGCAACGGTCGAAGAGCACCTTCTCTTCCTCCCGCTCCAGCTCCTCCAGCGACCTCTCCAGCTGCGCTTCGAAGTCTTCCAGCGAGGGCGGCTGGGAGAAGACGTACCCCTCCTCCGCCAGCAGATGGTAGGGCTCCTCGACGAGAGCGTAGTCGGGGAGCAGCCGCGCCAGCTCCTCGAGGAGAGTGGATTTGCCGGTGCGGTGGGTTCCGGAGAGGGCGATGCGCATGGGATGGACATTCTGACTGCCTCCTGGATCCATCGCCAGGGGATTGCTGATTCGGTGGCCAGCCGAAGCCTCCCAGATTGAGCGGAAAGCCCCGGGTGGGTGGGGCTGGCGCCCCGCCAGGGCCGCTATGAAGTAGCGAGGTACTTCAGTGCCTCGCGGGGCTGGAGACGGGAAGCTCCTAACTCTCCGTCACCGGCTCCCCGGCGGGTTCCTGCTGCCCCTTCCCCAGCACTCCCCGCCGCACGGCGCCGGTGAGGGCCTCCCGGGCGTCGTCGAAGAGGGTGTAGAAGACGGGGACGACGAGGAGGGTGAGGAGGGTGGAGGTGGTCATGCCGCCGATGAGGGAGAGGCCGAAGCTGGTGTAGCTCATGCCGATGTCGGTGGGGCCGGCGGCGGCCAGAGGGACGGTGGCGCAGATGGTGGTGAGGGCAGTCATCATGATGGGGCGGAAGCGGCGCTCGGCGGAGAGCAGCACCGCGTCCCGGCGGCTGTGGCCCTCGCCGCGCAGGCGATTGATGTAATCGATGAGCACGATGCCGTTGTTCACCACCACGCCGATGAGCAGCACCGCCGCCACGCCGCCGAGGAAGTCGATGTCGTAGCCGGTGACGACGTGGATCCACACCACGCCGATGAAGGCCAGGGGGATGGTGAGGACGATGGAAAGAGGCAGGATGAAGCTCTCGAAGAGGAAGGCCATCAGCAGGTAGATGAAGATGATGGACAGGCCGGCGGCGAAGAGCAGGCTTTCCATGTCCTCGTTGGCGCTGGCCCGGGCCGGGGTACCGAAGGTGACGCCCTCGGGGAGGTCCAGACCCTCCATGAAGGCGTCCACCCGCTCCCGGGCCTCCGACTCCTCACCGCTGGCCAGATCCATGGCGATGGTGGCGGAGGTGCGTTTGTCGCGGCGGAAGATGGCGCGGGGAGCGGGGGAGAAATCCGCCTCGGTGAGGGTCGAGAGGGCCACGGCGCTGCCGTCGCCGGTGGGGACGCTGAAATCGCCCAACTCCGCCAGGCTCTCGCGGTTTTCCTCCTGGAAGCGCACCCGCACCGGGATCTCCCGGCCATCGCGGTAATACTTCGGCAGGCTCTGGCCGCGCAGCGCGTAGCTCACCACTCCGGCCACTACCTGCGGGTTGACCCCCTGCTGCTGGGCGCGGTCCCGATCCACCACCAGCGCTAGCTGGTTGGGGGATTGCTCGTCGCTGCGCTGGATGCCCACCACGCCGGGGATCTGGCGGAAGAGGTCTTCCAGATCCTCCCGCACCGTCTCCAGGATCTCCGAATCGTCGGCGTAGAGCTGGATGCAGTGGACGCCCTTGCCGTCGCATTCGCTCACCCGGCTCTGCTCGCCGGTGAAGATCTGCACGCCGGGGGCCTCCGGTAGCGCTTCGACGATCTGCTCGGTGATTTCGCGCGGCGCAGTCTCGGTGGTGCGGGGGCTGTTGAACCAGGCCTGGATCTCACCCCGGGTGCGCCGGATGCCGGTGAAGAAGCCGCTCAGGTCCCAGCGCTCCTGATTTGCCACCATCACCTGCTCGGCGGCTTCGAAATACTCCGCGGTGTCCTCGATGGTGAAGTTGTTGGGCAGGGTGACGTTGAGCTGGAGAGCAGCTCGCTCGCTGTCCTGTTGGGGTACGAACTCCACCACTTTGAAGGCCGCACCGGTGATGACGGTGAGGAGGAAGATCGAGATCACCAGGTCGATGCGCCGGTTCAGCGCCACCCCCAGCTGGCGGTTGTAGAGGCGGTTGATGCGGCCCAGGGAGCCTTCGTAGGCTGCCTTGAGCACCCGGTTGAGGCGCCGGTGGCCCCTGCGGAAGGCGGACTCCTTGGCGACCTCTCCGCGCCGCGGCAGGGTCAGGTACGCCGCCAGGGGCACGAAGACCAGGGCCACCACCAGCGACGCGGCGAGGGCCACGGAGATGGGGATGGAGAGCCGCAGCAGGAAAAATTGGGCCTGCCCGGAGACCAGCGAGATGGGCAGGAAGACGGCGATGGTGGTGAGGGTGGCCATGACGATGGCCAGGGAGATCTCGCCGGCGCCGCGCACCGCCGCTTCCCGCCGCGAGGCTCCCTGGCGGTGCAGGCGGTGGATGTTCTCCGCCACCACCACCGAGTTGTCCACCAGCAGGCCGACGCAGATCATCAATCCCAGCAGGGTGAGGAAGTTGAGGGTCTCGCCGGCGAAGTACATGGTGGTCAGGGCGATGAGCAGCGAGAGCGGGATGGACAGGGTGATGATCAGCGTCATGCGGAAGCGGCGCAGGAAGAAGAAGAGCACCACCACCGCGAAGAGCCCGCCGATGCGGCCGCTGTCCATCAGCGAGCCGAGGGAGGAGAGGATGATCTGTCCCTGGTTGAAGAAGGGCACGATCTCCAGGTGCTGGAGGCGGGGATTCTCCTGCATCTCCTCCACCAGGTCGTTGATGCGGCTGCTCACCTGCAGGGTGTTGGCCTGCCCCTCCTTGAAGACCATCACCGCCACCGCCGGCTGGCCGTTGACCCGCGCCCGGTAATCCTGCTCCGGCTCCTCGTATTTGACCTCGGCGACGTCCTTGAGCCGCACCGACGGTGCCACCAGTCGGTTTTCCAGTGTCTCCAGATCCGGGTAGCGGGCCACCGAGCGCAACAGCAGCTTGCTGCCGCCGGAGCGCACGCTGCCGCTGGCCATGGTGAAGTTGTCGCCCCCCAGCTCCTGGGCCAGCTGGTAGATGTTGAGCCCCGCGGAGGCCGCCCGCTGGCGGTCCACCTCGATGAGGATCTCCTTCTCCTCCAGGCCGTTGGGTTCCACCGAGGCGACGCCGTCGAGGCGTTCCAGGGGCATCACCACCTCGTTCTGGATCAGGTGGTAGTAGTCGGTGAGCTCCGGATCCACCGCCAGGCCGATCATGAACACCGGCAGCGAGGAGAGATCCTGCTTGCGGATGAACACCCGGTCGGCGTCGTCCGGCAGCTGGGGCCGCACCCGCTGTACGCGGTCCCGCACCTCGCGGTAGGCCACGTCCATGTCCGTGCCCTGTTTGAAGCTCATGAAGGCGATGCCCCGGGACTCGTTGGCCAGGGAGTTGAGGCGGTCGAGGCCGCGCACGGTGCTCAGCTCGTCCTCCAGCGGCTTGACGATCTTGTCCAGTACCTCCTGGGGCTGGGCATCGGGCCAGGGCACCACCACCGTTAGGAAGGGCGCGGTGAAGCCTTGGGGGAAGGTCTCCAGGGGGATCCCCAACGCCGCCACCAGGCCCACCACCAAAGTGGCGGCGATGAGCACCACCACGGTGATGGGGCGGGAGAGGGAGAAGCGGGGGAGCCAGCCCTCCCAGCGGCTGCGGCGCTCGCGCTCGAAGGGGCTCATGCGGTCTCCGGATCCAGCGGATAGCCGTGGGGGCCAGGAGCGTCGTGGGGCGTTTCGCGCTCTAGATCCTCCGGGGCCTGGGCCTCGCGAGGATTCTCCGCGGCGTGGGGGGCGGTGCCGAGCTTGGTCTGCAGCCGATCCACCAGGTCATAGATCACCGGGATCACCAGCAGGGTGAGGACGGTGGAGGCCACCAGTCCGCTGATCACAGCGATGGCCATGGGAGTGCGGATCTCCGCACCGTCCCCCAGCCCCAAGGCCATGGGCGCGAGGCCCAGGGCGGTGGTGG